>CANQKL010000160.1 GCA_947624455.1 uncultured Clostridia bacterium | reverse complement strand
GCTCGTCGCAAAAGTTAATGGGGCTGCGATAGTGGGCCGACAGCATGAAGAAGCGTATCACCTCATAGTCGTACTTTTTAGCTATATCCCTTACGGTGAAGAAATTGCCCAGGGACTTGGACATTTTTTCGTTGTTGACGTTTATAAAGCCGTTATGCAGCCAGTAGTGGGCAAAGGGGGCGTCGTTGGCGCACTCGCTCTGGGCGATCTCGTTCTCGTGGTGTGGAAAGATCAGGTCAAAGCCGCCGCTGTGGATGTCGATGGTCTTGCCAAGGTAGCGGTTCACCATGGCGCTGCACTCGATGTGCCAGCCGGGCCTGCCAACGCCCCAGGGGCTTTCCCAGCCGATCTCGTCGTCCTTGCGCTTTTTCCACAGGGCGAAGTCCATAGGCTCCCTCTTGCCCGGCTCCAGCTCCTTGCGCACGCCGCTCTCCAGATCCTCAAGGGGCTGATGGCTCAGCTTGCCATAGTCCTTAAAGCTCTTGGTGGAAAAATACACGTCCCCGTCGGACACGTAGGCGTGGCCCTTGTCGATAAGGGTCTGGATAGTGGCGATTATGGCGTCGATGTTCTCGGTGGCCCTTGGGTGGACGGTGGCCTCCCGTATGCCGAGGGCCTTAGAGTCCACAAAATATTCCTTTATGTATTTGTCGGCGATGTCCTTAACGGAGCAGCCCTCCTCCCGGGCCTTGTTGATGAGCTTGTCGTCCACGTCGGTGAAGTTTTGGACGAAGGTCACCTTGTATCCACGGTACTCCAGGAAGCTGCGCAGACAGTCAAAAACAATGAAGGGCCGGGCGTTGCCCAAATGGAAATAGTTGTATACCGTAGGGCCGCAGGAGTACATTTTTACCTGGCCCTCGGTTATGGGGACAAATTCCTCTTTTTTGCGTGTAAGGGTGTTGTAAAGCTTCATAAAAATTCTCCTTTATGATCTGGGGCCAAATATCCCCTGTCTATTATTATATATCAATTTCCGCAAAAATACAACAGATAAATAAAAAATTTTTTTAACACTTGATATTGTGGTTTTTATGTGATATACTTATTTTATGTACAATATAAAGGAGAGGAAAATTTATGAAGCTGAACGGCAAATACCGCCTTAGAAAGGTGGGCGACACATATATAGTAGTGAAGCTGGGCGGCGGCACAGCGGTGAACTTCAGCCAGCTCATAACCGTCAACGACACCGGCGCGTTCATATTCAAGCAGTTGGAGAACGGGACGACTATGGACGAGCTGGTAGCCGCCATCATGGGCGAATACGAGATAGACGAGGCCGGGGCCCGGGAGGCCGCCGAAACCTATATCACAAAGCTTGTGGATTTGGGAATAGCGGAAAGGTGAGGGATATGTCTGAGATAAAGAGGCGGGTCTCCCGCCAGATAAACGTGGGCGGGACGCTGATAGGCGGCGGAGCGCCTATCAGCGTCCAGTCCATGTGTACCGCCGACACCCGGGACGTGGAGGCCACTGTCCGTCAGGTGAACGCTTTGGCCGCCGCTGGCTGCGACATTGTCAGGCTGGCGGTTCTGGACATGGACGCCGCCAGGGCCTTTAAGGCCATTAAGGAGCAAACCGGCGTACCCCTGGTGGCGGACATACACTTTGACCACAGGTTGGCCCTGGAGTGCATCAAAAACGGGGCCGACAAAATACGCATCAACCCCGGCAACATCGGGGGAAAAGAAAATGTCAAGGCCGTTGCCGACGCCGCCGGGGAAAAGGGAGTCCCCATCCGCATCGGCGTAAACGGCGGCTCCCTGGAAAAGGATCTGCTGGAAAAATACTCTCATCCTACGGCCGAGGCCCTGTGCGAAAGCGCGCTGCGCCACGCGGCTCTGCTGGAGGACTGCGGTTTTCGCGATATAGGGATATCCATAAAGAGCAGCAGCGTGCCTCTTATGACACAAGCTTACCGGAAAATAGCCGCCCTCACCGATTACCCCCTGCACCTGGGGGTCACCGAGGCGGGGACGGAGTACGCGGGCGTTATCAAAAGCAGCATCGGCATAGGCTCTCTGCTTTTGGACGGTATCGGCGACACCATCCGTGTGTCCCTGACCGCCGACCCGGTAAGGGAGGTAAAGGCCGGGATCGAGCTTTTGAAGGCTCTTGACCTCCGGAAGGGGGCGCGGCTCACCTCCTGCCCCACCTGCGGCCGGTGCCAGGTGAGCAACATGATCGAGATAGCCAATCAAGTCTCCGCCCGGCTGGAGGGGTTAGACAAGGACATCCACGCGGCGGTCATGGGCTGCGTGGTAAACGGCCCGGGCGAGGCGCGGGAGGCGGACATAGGCTTCGCCTGCGGAAGCGGCTCGGCCCTGTTGTTCAAAAAGGGCGAGATACTGCGCAAGGTGGACATCGACGACGCCGTGGAGGAGCTGTTCAAGGAAATAGAGAAAATGTGAGGAATAAACCTCGCGGTTATGTAACTATTCCTCCGTGTGGGCGCGCATCGCGCTCTCGCCGTTTGCGGCGGCAAACGGCCCCTCACTCCTAACTCACAAAGAAGGTATTGCCAATGGAAAAAACTTACATAATGCGGGAAGTGTTCCCCTCGGCCCAGGGGGACGAAAGCGTCCGCGACGGCGTTATACGCCGCATGAAAATCAACAGGGAAAACCGCACCGCGAAAATCGACGCGGTGTTTCGGCGGATAATACCCAAGGGCTGGCTGGAAAGCTACAGCGCCGACATAGGCCGGGCCTACAAGCTGACCGAGGTGGCCATCGACCCAGTGTTTGACATTCCATCCCCCACCGAGGAGGACATCTTGAATTTCGCCGCCCAGCTTACGGCCGGTCTCCACGAGACTCACCCCATGTGGGGGGCGATCCTCTGCGACAGCAGCGCCGCCGTCAGGGGCGGCAGCCTGTACGTCACCCTCCGCCACGGCAACAAGGACATACTTCAGCGGGAAAAGGCCGGGGAATACATAAGCGAACAGCTTAAAAAGCGGCTGGGAGTCAGTCTCCCGACGGCCTTCCTCGAACAGGAGATGGAGGTGGACTACAAGAGGAAAAGTCCCCCGACCGGGTCATTTTCGGCAGGGATTTCTCCCCCGAGGAGGAGCTGATCCCCATAAGCGAGATAAACAACGACGTCCAGTTCGCGACTATCCGGGGCGACATTTTCGGCAAGGCCGACGACAAGGGCAAGACCCCCGGCGCGGATATGCGGGAGCTGAAAAAGGGGGACAAATACCTCATCACCTTCTACATAACCGACTACACCGGCAGCATCACCGTCAAGGCCTTCGTCCCCCGCAAGCAGGCCGAAGCCGTCTACGCCCGGCTGGAAAAGCCCTATGTCTGCGTGTGCGTCAGGGGCAGGGTGGAGTTTGACACCTACAGCCGTGAGCTGACCGTCACCGCCCGGGACATAGTCGCCGGAAAAATGCCGGAGATCACGGACACAGCCGAGGTCAAGCGGGTGGAGCTGCACGCCCACAGCAAATCCTCGGCCATGGACTCGGTCATGGACGCCGCCGATTATGTCAGGCAGGCCGCCAAATGGGGCCACAAGGCCGTGGCCCTCACCGATCACGGCGTGGTCCAGTCCTTCCCGGAGATCTACAAAGCCAAGCCCAAGGACATGAAGGTTATCTACGGCTGCGAGGGCTACCTTATCCGAGACGGGAAAAAGTACAACCACAAGGACACCCGCCGCTACCACATAATCCTGCTGGCCAAAAACCTGACCGGTCTGAGGAACCTGTACGAGCTGGTAAGCATCTCCCACACCCAGTACTTTTACAAGCGGCCCCTGATACCCAAGGACGTGCTGGCCGACCACAGGGACGGGCTGCTCATCGGCAGCGCCTGCGAGGCGGGCGAGCTGTTCCGAGCCGTCCGCGACGGGGCCAGCGACGAGGAAATTCGGGAGATCGCCTCCTTCTACGACTACTTCGAGATACAGCCCCTGACCAACAACCGTTACATGGTTCGGGAGGGCATAGTCCCCGACGACGAGGCCCTGCGGGAGCTGAACCGTAAGATAGTCCGCCTGGGGGACGAGATGGGCAAGCTCACCGTCGCCACCTGCGACGTGCATTTCCTGAAAAAGCGGGACGAGATCTACCGCCGCATTCTTCAGGCCAGCCAGGGCTTTAAGGACGCGGACAACCAGGCCGAGCTGTACTTCCGCACCACCGACGAGATGCTGGAGGAGTTCGCCTATTTCGGGGATCGGGCCTATGAGCTTGTGGTGGAAAACACCAACAAGATCGCCGATATGATAGAGGATATCGCCCCCATCGCCAAGGGCAATTTCCCGCCCAAGATCGACGGCAGCGAGGAG
>CANQKL010000159.1 GCA_947624455.1 uncultured Clostridia bacterium | reverse complement strand
TTGCGAGTTTTATGTGCCAACGAACCCCTCCCCACAAACAACGAAGTTGTTTGTGGGGAAAAGGAGGAACAGCGGCGTGAGCCATCGTTCCGATTTTGAAGAAATCGGAACAAGCGATGCAACGCTTGTTCCGACGCTGTTCTGCACGATTTTTTTAAACAGCCCCGTGCCTCCAAGTCACATAGCGAGTTATTAGTTTTTTTACAGCTCATTTTAATAATGGTCTTTTCAAGTATTCCGTGACTGTTTGTATTATTGACCGTGCGTAAATATCACATAAAAAGCCGCCGCATTTGCGGCAGCCTTTTTATGTATTTTGATTATTTGACGGCAAGCGCCTGAATATAGCTGAGATCTTCGATGTCATAGCCCCGCTGCGCAACGCAGGTTTCCTCGAAGGGAATGTTTTCCTTGGGACTGTAGCTCTCGTAGCTGCGGGATATCTGCATGGGCTCATTAAACAATATCGTGTCGCCTTCATAGCCAACTGCTACCATGGTGTGAGGATAATCTGAGTAACGAACCATTACGCCGACAGGATTCCTGTCAATGGCCTCTTTAAGGGCCTGGACAGTCTCGTACTCTCCGGAGCAGCTAAGCCTTGTGCCGCCGGAATTGGAATCGCGTCCGCCGTAATAGGGACTTGAGGTGTCAAGCGCTGAAACGAATTCAACGCCAAAGGCGTCCGCAATATCCCAATGACTGCAATAGGAACCGCTGCCGCCAGCGGATTTATTGACCTCCGCAACGTCCACCGGAGTCACGGTGCGTCCAGTTACATCGGTTATGAGCATTGCGTAGCATACAGTCCAACAATATCCGCTGCCATAGCTGGGCAGGTTCCAATCAGCTTGATTTTGGAAATAGAAGGTGTGACTGCCGCCCCTGCTAAGGCTTGAGCTAACGGCTCTCGTTGGAGCGGGAACAGCGCTGTAAGCCGCGCTGACATAAACATAGCCATTTTTTGAAAGCTGCACCGAAGAGCTGATACTGTCCCAACCTACCTTGATGCCCAGCGCCTCAGCCACGCTCCTGAGAGGTACAAAGACGCTGCCGCCAACAGCCATTGGCGCAACGGAAAGCTGGTACTGCGATAGATCCTCGCTGCCGGTCAGGTCGCTGACAGTCATAATATCATAGCCTATCTTAAGCACCGCGCCGGTATTACTGTTAGTAAGCTTGACGCTCTGGGTGTTCTGAGTCCATTTTACATTGAAACCAAGAGCCTCGGCAAAAGGACGAACCTCTACCATCATCACACCGTCGATCATTACAGGAGCATTGTCAAAATTAATCCTTTTCCCGTTAAGCAAAACAGGTGTACCGCTCGAGGCGAGGGCCGCTGAGGAAATACTCAGGACAAGAACCGCTACTGTCAAAACGAACACTGCCGTCAAGGCTTTACTGCGCATTTTGCATCATTCCTCCCATAGTTTCGATCGACTATGAGTCAATTATAACACAGTGTTTTAATAAATGCAAGCGTTTTTTTAAAATTTCTGTAACAATATTTTAATATTAATAGTTTGTTCACAATTCGTAAAAGATTACTTATCACCCGTGTTAAGGGGAATTAGTCAACATCAACTTTCCATTGTGGTCAATTTGCATAAAGATTTTGTATATTTTTGTGTAAATTGTTCAAAATAAAAATTTTTTGGAAAAATTGGGAACTTTTTTATGTTTTTTACGTCTAAATAACAAAGACACTCGAAAGTGTCAAAAAGAAAGGATGATAAAATCATGAAAAAAGTACTCGTAGTTACCCTGTGTGTTGCTCTGCTGGCCATGTCGTGTCCGGCTTTGGCTTACACAACTTCCGAACTGTCAGTGTATATAAACGGTACGCTGGCGCGGCTCGACACAGAACCGGACGGCCCTTATTTTTTGGGAGATTGGATGATCCCGATTGTAAGCCTGAGCAATGTCACAAATTTGAAGATCGAGACATATTATGAGACCAACTCCATTGCCCTTATGTTTGACGGCAAGAGTGTTCTTATGACTTTCGGTTCAAGTTACGCCTACGTATTTGAGGATGGAAGCCTTAATATGTATAATCTCTATTCGGCCCCTTACGTTAAGAGCGGCGACGTAATGGTTCCGGCGAGAGTTTTCGGCTGCTTCAAGGATGCCACAGTGTTTTATCCCAGCAACACTCATTCCATTGACATTCAGGTGAAGGGACTGACTGTGACCCAGCCTGACACTCGCAATACGGCCAGTAAAACCCGTCTTTTGATTCAGAGTGTCAGCGCAGTATCCGTGCCCGAGGCGGAGAACTTTCCGGCCAAGGCCTTTGATGGCGATTTAAGCACCCGTTATGCGGCCCAGAATTTTGACGCGACATTCGACCTGGGGTCAGTTTGTCAGCTTGACTCTGTTGACCTTGCTTTCTGGTTCAATGAGATCCGGCGCCAGAAATACAGCCTCAGCGTAAGCGCTGACGGAATCAATTATGTAGATGTGTTCAACGGTACAAGCGCCCTTGGCAATACTTATGAGACGGTAAATGTCAACAGCTATGCCCGGTATATAAGGGTAAGAGGCTTTGGCAACAGCGACAATGACTGGACAAGCCTTCTTGAGATTATCCCCTATGGAAAGTAATAAACAGAACGGGCCGTAAAAAATTCGCGAAAAACGGCGTCGGAACAGCGTTGCAGCGCTTGTTCCGACGCCGTTTTTTTATGGTCGGTCGCTATGGGGCCAGACAGTAGAGCGGGTTTTTATACGTCACAATTTTTTATTTCATGCCATCCTTAAGGCTTTTTACAAATTCACCTACGGGAGCCACGCTGTCCCGTCCGTATTTTTCAACGATTTTGACAATTCCGCTGCCAACGATGGCCCCGTCGCAGTAGGAACTCATTTTTCTTGCCTGCTCGGGATTGGAGATGCCAAAGCCCACGCAGTATGGAATTTTTACGCTTTTCTTGATCTCGCCGAAAAATTCGTCAAAGTCGGTTTTGAATTCTGTACGTGTGCCGGTCACGCCCACTGAGGACACACAGTAGAGAAAGCCCTCGGCTGATGAGGCGATATCGGCTATGCGCTGATGCGAGGTGGGGGCCACGAGACTGATAAGCCGTACATCGGCGGCCTTGGCAAAGCTGTCAAGCTCGTCCTTTTCCTCAAAGGGCAGGTCGGGGACTATGACCCCGTCAATACCAGTCTCGACGCAGAGATCGAAGAAACGCTTTGTGCCGAAGCGGAAGATGGTGTTGACGTACATCATCAGCAGCAGCGGCATATCCGTTTCCCGGCGGAGTTCCCGAACGAGATCAAAAATTTTTACAAGGGTCACACCGCCTTTTATGGCTCTAAGGCTGGCCTTCTGTATGGTGGGACCCTCGGCTATGGGATCGGAAAAGGGGACGCCCAGTTCAATGAGGTCGGCGCCGTTTTTTTCCATTTCCAAAACCAGCCTTTTAGTGGTTTCGAGATCGGGATCGCCGGCGGTCACAAAGGTTATCAAAGCCTTTTCTCCGTTCAGATCCTGAAATTTTTTATCTATTCTATTCACTTAAATCAACTCCTCTGTATCTGGCTACCTGAAATACGTCCTTATCTCCGCGCCCTGACAGGCAGATGACTATGGATTGATCCTTCGTCATTGTGGGAGCCAGCTTCATAGCCGCGGCGACGGCGTGAGCCGACTCGATGGCGGGAATAACGCCCTCCTTTTTGGACAGATACTCAAAGGCGTTGACCGCCTCCTCGTCGGTTATATCCACATATTCCGCCCTGCCGATGGAGGCAAGATAGGCGTGTTCGGGGCCTATGCCGGGATAGTCCAATCCGGCGGAAATGGAATACACCTCGTCGATTTGGCCTTCTTCATTCTGGAGGAAGATGGACTTCATGCCGTGGAAGATGCCGGCGCTGCCTTTGGCCATTGTGGCGGCGTGGCGTGGCGTGTCAATTCCGTCTCCGGCGGCCTCGGCTCCGATAAGTCGTACGCCAGGCTCTCGGATGAAGTCGTAAAAGGCGCCCATGGCGTTGCTTCCGCCGCCGACGCAGGCCACTACCGCGTCGGGAAGCTTACCCTCCGCCTCAAGCATTTGGGTACGAGTCTCCTCGCCGATACATTTCTGGAAGTTGCGCACCATTTCGGGATAGGGGTGAGGGCCCATGACAGAACCGATAAGGTAATAGGTGTTTTCAATATTTGTGGTCCAGTCCCTCATGGCCTCGTTTATGGCGTCCTTAAGTGTGGCCGTACCGCTGTCAACGCCGGTGACTGTAGCTCCCAGCAGATTCATACGGTAAACGTTGAGCGCTTGACGTTCCATATCGGTGCGTCCCAT
>CANQKL010000158.1 GCA_947624455.1 uncultured Clostridia bacterium | reverse complement strand
TTTTTGGGCCGGATATGACGATGCCGGTCAGGATGGAGCTTTTTGGCGACGAGGTGGATCTGCTTCGATCCTTTGACCTTGTGAGCCAGCTCAGCGTGGATCATGTGGCCCAGGCTGAGATAATACCCGTTTTAGCCCCAGAGGAGGACGACAGCCTCCTCAGCTATTTCGGCCCCGACGATCTCATCTTCGTAGACGAGCCTCAACGGGTCGGGGAAGCGGCTAAGGTGGTAGAGTTCGAGCTGGGCGAAAATCTTACGGCTCTTCGCGAGGACGAGGAGATCGATCCAAATAAAAAATATATAAACGATTACCAGGTAATTGTAAAATCCCTGAATAAGCGCAAAACCATCTGCCTGTCGGCCCTCAGCCGCCGAAGCGGGGACATTCGCACGGCTCGGGTATGCAACATCACCGCAAAGGGCTTGGGCAATTATGGCGGCAACATCAACTTTCTCATGGAGGATATCGAGCGTTGGCACAGGGAAAACAGCCGGGTTATTATCCTTGGGGGCAGTACCGGCAGGGCCCAGAAGCTGCGAGAGGCTTTGGACGAGCGGGGCATCAGGGCTTCGATTACCGGCTTTGACGAGGAATTTACCCCAGGCGTGGCCGCGGTCATGCACGGCAGCGTCACTAAAGGATTTGAATATCCGCTCATTAACACTGTGATAGTCAGCGACAGGGAGATTTTTGCTGACGAAAAGAAAAAACGCGCCGCCCGCCGAGGTTCCAACGAGGAAAAAATCAAGAATATCGACAAGCTTCAAGTGGGGGACTATATAGTTCACAAGATCCACGGAATAGGCCGGTATCAAGGCATAGTGCGCATGACCGTCAACAAGGTGGTTCGGGACTATATAAAGCTGGAGTACCGAGGCGAGGACTGCTTGTTCATACCGGTGGGGCAGCTTGACAACATCAGCAAGTATGTGGGCGGCGGCGAGGACAGGGCCGTAAGGCTGAACCGTCTTGGGAGCGCGGAGTGGTCAATGACCAAGCGCAAGGTCAAGCAGTCAGTCAGGGATCTGGCCGACAGCTTGATAAAGCTATACGCCGAACGGGAACACAGTCAGGGCTTCGCCTTCTCTCCCGATACCACCTGGCAGCATCAGTTTGAAAGCGAGTTCCCTTACGAGGAGACTGAAGATCAGCTCCGCAGCATCGACGAAGTAAAAAAGGATATGGAGAGCAGACGCCCCATGGATCGGCTGCTCTGCGGTGACGTGGGCTTCGGCAAGACCGAGGTCGCTATGCGGGGAGCCTTTAAGGCCGTAATGGACGGCAAGCAGGTGGCATATCTCTGTCCGACGACTATCCTTGCCAGCCAGCACGCCAATAATTTTGCCCAGCGCATGAGCAGTTTCCCAATAACGGTACGGATGCTCAGCCGCTTCAGCCGTCCCAAACAGGCAAAGGAGACCCTTCGTATGCTTGAGACGGGGGAATGTGACATTGTGATAGGCACTCACCGTTTGCTTCAAAAAAACGTGCGCTTCAAGGATCTGGGCCTGCTCATAGTAGATGAGGAGCAGCGCTTCGGCGTGGCCCACAAGGAGAAAATAAAGGAACTGAAAAAGAATGTGGATGTGCTGACTCTCAGCGCAACGCCTATTCCGAGGACGCTGCACATGGCTATGATCGGCATAAGGGATATGTCGGTGCTGACTCAGCCGCCTGACGACCGCTATCCCGTCCAGACCTACGTCATGGAATACAGCGATGCCGTGATCTCCAACGCCATCCATCGGGAACTGGCCAGGGGCGGACAGGTCTACTATCTCTGCAACCGCATTGTGGCCCTTGACAAGATCGCGCAGCGGGTGCAGAGCATGGCCCCCGATGCCCGCGTGGCCGTGGCTCACGGCAGGATGGGTGAAACTGAGCTGGAGGAGACTATGATGCGGGTCATGGAGGGCGAGATAGACATACTCATCTGCACCACTATCATTGAGACAGGACTCGACATCCCCAATGTCAATACTATAATCATTGAAAACGCCGACTGCATGGGCTTGAGCCAGCTTTATCAGCTCCGTGGCAGAGTTGGCAGGAGCAACCGACTTGCCTATGCCTACCTGACATACCGACGGGACAAGAGCCTTGATGAAGTGGCCGAAAAGCGGCTGCGGGCGATCAAGGAGTTCACCGAGTTTGGCAGCGGCTTCAAAATAGCCATGCGCGATCTTGAAATCAGAGGCGCGGGCAACGTCCTCGGCCCTGAGCAGCACGGGCATATGGCCGCGGTGGGCTATGATATGTACTGTTCCCTCCTTGAGGAGGCCGTCAACGAGGCTATGGGAAAGCCCGCCCAGCCAAAGAAGGAGGAGACGGTGGTCGATATCAATGTCAGCGCCTATATTCCCGAAACCTATATACCCACATCCGAGCTGCGTATAGAGGCGTATAAGCGCATAGCCGAGATAGGCAGTCAGTATGACCGCGACAGGGCGGAGGAGGAGTTCGAGGACAGATACGGAGAAATCCCAGGCCCGGTCAAGCTGCTAATGGACATCGCGATCCTCCGAACCAGGGCCAACGCTCTGGGCATAACCGAGATAAGCCACAGCGACGCGGGCCTGGTATTCAAGCTCAGCCGTCAGGAGCCGCCGCCTTTGGAAAATATCGCCGCCTTGGCTTCGGAAAACAAGGGAAAAATACTCTACGGCGCCGGCGATAAGCCTTATATTTTATATCGCGATAAGGATTTGAATGAAAAAAATATCATGGAAAATATAAATATTGTGTTAAAAGGCTTGCAAAATAAAAATGATTAGTGTATAATTATATAAGTTATTAAAAAATTAGGAGGAAAACCAATGAATAGGAAACTCAGCGCTCTGGCGGCCGTTGCCATGAGCGGAATTCTGGCCCTCAGCGGCTGCCATTTCGTGAAAGATGTTAACGACGATGGGGTTATAAGCGACGCTAAAAGCAACAAATATGACGAGACTATTGTGGCCGAGGTAAACGGTCAGGACTTGACTCTTGCCGACTTTAACTTTATGTATTATAATAACGCCGCCCAGATACAGCAGTACTATATGATGATGGGCATAGTTGACTGGGAGGATCAGGACTACGTTGGCGACGATGAGGAATACGCCGGTAAAAAGTACGGCGAGATCGTGCGTAAGGTGACGGTAGATCAAATGTCTCAGTTCATCGTGGCTCAACAGAAGGCCAAGGAGTACGGCATCCTCGTTGACGAGGACGTTGTCGAGGCCGCCGCAAAACAGAAGCAGAGCCTCATTGACCAGAATTTCAACGGGGATGAGACGGAATATAATAATTACCTCGATTACTGCTTCATCAGCGATTATACGGTTGAGAAGTATATGCAGCGGTCTCAGGTGATAATGGAGCTGCTGGACCGCCTATCTCAGGAGGGCGAGATCTGCGAGGCTACCGAGAGCGAGGTTCAGGCCGATTATATTAAGGCCAGCCATGTCCTTATAAACATTGACGACGACACTACCGACGAGCAGGCCCTTGCCAAGGCCAACGAGGTCATTGCCAAGCTTGACGCTGGCGAGGATATGGCGAAGCTTATCGAGGAGTACGGCGAGGATCCCGGTATGGAACAGCAGGATTATTACGTTTTCACCGAGGGCGAGATGGTGGATGAGTTCTATCAGGGCGCCAAGGCTCTTGGCGATAACGAGTACAGCAAAACTCCTGTCCGCACCAGCTATGGGTATCACGTCATTTACCGCTATCCTCTGACAAAGGGTGTCGACGGTTATGACGAGGCCGCGTCTTATGTTTCCAGCCAGAAGTTTAGCAAGGCTATGGAACAGTGGGTGGAAACGGCTTCCACCAAGATACACGACGATGTTCTTGACGAGGCTTTGCTGGCTCAGAAGGAAGAGCTTGCGGCCGAGCAGCAGGAAATGTTAGATTCCGCAGCCGCCGCGCAAAATGACAGCTCCGCGGCTTCTGATGATGGAACGAGCGTCGATGTTTCCGGCGGGGAAGATACTAACGGCGGCGATATGACCGCGGGGGCCGAAGATGAGGCCGCCGCAGGGGCCGACGGCGCTGAAACCGCCGAATAAAATAGAGAACGGTCAATAACGGTTAATAGAGTTGTTTGTGAAAAAAGAGCTGTAAAAAATAATAACTCGCTATGTAACTTGGAGGCACGGGGGGCTGTCCAAAAAAATCGTGCAGAACAGCGTCGGAACAAGCGTTGCATCACTTGTTCTGATTTCTCAAAATCAGAACAATGGTTCGCGCCGCTGTTCCTCCTTTTCCCCACAAACAACTTCGTTGTTTGTGGGGAGGGGTTCGTTGGCACATAAAACTCGCAAAAGGT
>CANQKL010000157.1 GCA_947624455.1 uncultured Clostridia bacterium | reverse complement strand
GATTTTCGTTTGTAGTTCAAGGGCATAAAATAAAAAGAAAAACCGTCTTTTTCTCGTAAAAAGGCGGTTTTTCCACATCAATTCACAAATATTTTACCGCCGAATTTAACAACACAT
Organism: uncultured Clostridia bacterium; assembly: GCA_947624455.1. Classification (GTDB taxonomy): domain Bacteria; phylum Bacillota; class Clostridia; order UMGS1883; family UMGS1883; genus JAFLUQ01. The sequence goes on along the minus strand of CANQKL010000157.1, from coordinate 4,309 downwards.
AAACTGGCTTAAATTAAGGTTTTCAGCCCTTGAACGGTCTGCGCCATTTTTTACAGCCCCCATTTATAATCAGGCAAATCTCATCGCATATACGACCGCTATCGCCGCCAGCGTCACAAGTCCGCCGACAAATACAGCCGTATTAGCCGGGCTTTTAGCGTAACAGAGCTTTAAGCTGAAGCCCTTTTTCCACGGATAAAACAGCAGCAACGGTTTGTAGTTGAGGATATCCAGCGACAAATGTGACAAAAATCCCACCATAAAGGGCCGCGCCAGCGGAGGACAGAACAAAAATACCGAAAAGCTGAACAGAGCGAAGGCCAGCAGGGAATGGGTGAAGGTGCGGTGCGCGGTCTTTCTCCCGATCAAGCACAGAGCCGCTATTGCCGCCGCTCCGATAAGCGATCTGAATCCGTTTATATGCGTTGAAAAATATGTAGAAACCGCGCCCTTACTGGCAATGTCCGCCAAAAGCGCCGCCACCGATATCAACGCCGCGGCGACTCGGCCGCAGATTGCGTCCCGGTTATATATATCATTTTTCCCAGATCCGGCGTCAAGGTCGCAGATAACTCCTCCAAGCGCCCCGCCTATAACGGCGGCCACGCACTGACTGGCGGTGGCAGGAGGCGGCAGCAGCAGCGCGGCGCTCATTCCTACCACGATATGTGTCCCGCTCATCATGGCTAAGATCTCCCTTCTCTTTACTATATTATTTACACTACATGATTATATTACATAAACGAAAAAAATGCAATACCTCTATGTACTTAAACAAGCTGCCCCTGCAATAAACTTTAGCAAGGGGGTTGTTTTATGCTGAAAAAAATTATTTCCTTATTCGCCGTCATGTCTATTCTCACCGCCGCCCTTCCCGTCGGAGCCGAACCGGCGGTAAACGCCAAAGCGGCTTTGCTCATGGACTTCGGCAGCGGCACAGTCCTCTGGGAGCAGAACGCCGACGAGCCGCTGCCGCCAGCCAGCGTAACCAAGGTCATGACGCTGCTCCTCATTATGGAGGCCATAGATCGGGGAGAAATCGGCTATGACACCGTGGTTACCGCCAGTGAAAGAGCCAAAAGCATGGGCGGCAGCACAATTTTTCTCGATACAAACGAGCAAATGACCGTTGACGACCTCATAAAAGGCATAGCCGTGGCCTCGGGCAACGACGCCTGCGTAGCCATGGCCGAGCATCTGGCGGGCAGCGTGGAGGCCTTTGTAGAGAGGATGAATCAGCGCGCCGCCGAATTGGGCATGGTCAACACACACTTTGTAAACTGCAACGGCCTCGATGCCGAGGGCCACTATTCCTCGGCCAGGGACATCGCTATTATGAGCCGGGAGCTTATGAAGCACAACGATATTTTCCGCTATACCACCATCTGGATGGATTCCCTCCGGGACGGAAAATTTCAGCTTGCTAACACAAACAAGCTCATCCGTTTTTACGACGGAGCTACCGGCTTAAAGACCGGCTCCACAGACGGAGCGCTTTGCTGCGTCAGCGCCACGGCTAAGCGGGACGACCTGCACCTTATCGCAGTAGTTCTGGGCAGCCCGGACTCAAAAAACCGCTTCGCCTCGGCTCGGGAGCTGTTGGACTACGGCTTCGCCAACTACCGCAACGTGCGGCTGGGGGAAAAGGATAAAGTCGTGACCAGCGTTCCCGTGAAAAAAGGCGTAAAAAGCGAGGTCAACCTTATTTCCGCCGACGACGCCTACGCCCTGCTTTCAGCGGACAAAGCTGGGGCGGTGGAGACAAAAACCGAGCTTAACGGCGACGTCCGCGCCCCTGTAAAAAAGGGCGCCCAGTTGGGAGAGGCTTTGGCCGTGCTTGACGGCCAGGTTATAGCCCGTTGCAGACTGGTCGCCGCGGACGACGTTAAGAGGAAAAGCGTTTTCTCATATTTCAAGAGCCTGATGGAATACTTTATGACCCCGTGAACCACATCACTCTCCCGCGCATATTGTAATTCGGGAGCGTGATTATATGTGCAAAACTCTGACTCTTGCGGGCAACCCCAACGTCGGAAAGTCTACCGTGTTTAACGCCTTGACCGGCGCCCGCCAGCACACGGGCAACTGGGCGGGCAAGACCGTTGAACTGGCCGAGGGGAGCCTGACCTACCGGGGCGAAAAGCTAAGAGTAGTGGATCTGCCGGGGACTTATAGCCTGTCGGCCCGGTCAGCCGACGAACGGGCCGCAAGGGATTACATATGCTTCGGCAGCTCCGACGCTATCGCCATTATACTCGACGCCACCTGTCTGGAACGGAATCTGATACTGGCCGTGCAGACTCTGGAGATCACCGACCGGGCCATGGTCTGTCTAAACCTTATGGACGAGGCGGCCAAGAAAAAAATTGTAGTGGACGCCGACGAGCTATCCCGCCGTCTGGGCGTTGAGGTCATACCCATGTCCGCCAGGAAAGGGCGGGGGCTGGAACGGCTGAAGGAGGCTTTTCTCGACGGTCCGGAGGGGGCGCCGCTCAAGGTGGACTACGGCCCTGTAATGGAGGAGGCCGTTTCCATGCTGGAACCGGCTGTGGCGGGCAAGCTCTGCTGCGGACTCAACCCTCGCTGGATAGCCCTCAAGCTGCTGGAACAGGACGAGGATCTTTTAAAGGAGCTGGAGCGGTATTTAGGGTACAGCATAACAGCCTTTGACGACGTGGCCCACGCTCTGAAAAATGCAAGGGAGCTTATGCGGGAGCAGGGCCTTGGGCCTGACGGCGTCCAAAGCCAGATCGCCCGGGCCAGGCTGGCGCTGGTAGATACCATTACCGCCGCCGTCATCAGGGAAAGGGGCAGCTTTGCCACAGATCGGCGGCTGGATCGCATTTTTACCGGCAAAGCCTTTGCCGTGCCTATAATGCTGGCCTTGCTGCTCGGCATAATGTGGCTGACGGCCCAGGGAGCCAACTACCCTTCCTCCGTCCTCAGCTCTCTTTTCAACCGGGCCGAGGGATGGCTGTATGCTCAGATGGAGGGCTGGAACCCTTTTATACGGGATATGCTGGTCAGGGGAATGTTTAGAGTATTAGGCTGGGTAGTGGCGGTAATGCTGCCGCCGATGGCAATTTTCTTTCCCCTGTTCACGCTGCTGGAGGACTTTGGCTACCTGCCGAGGGTGGCTTTCAATCTGGACGGCTGCTTCCGACGGTGCGGAGCCTGCGGCAAGCAGGCCCTGACCACCTGTATGGGCCTTGGCTGCAACGCCGTTGGAGTCACGGGCTGCCGGATAATCGACTCGCCCAGGGAAAAGCTGCTGGCTATGCTCACCAATTCCTTTGTTCCCTGCAACGGACGGCTGCCTTCGCTAATCGCGGTCATAGGACTTTTCCTGGCAAGCGGCGCGGCGGGAAGCGCGCTGCTTGTGACAGGAGCCATTGTTCTGAGCCTGGCGCTTAGCATGGGAGTTTGTTCCCTGCTCAGCGTTACTCTCCTCAAGGGGCTGCCCTCGACCTTTGCCCTGGAGCTGCCTCCATACCGGCGGCCGCAGGTGGGCAAGGTCATTGTCCGCTCCATCTTTGACCGTACGATCCACGTTTTGGGCCGGGCGGCGGCTATCGCGGCTCCGGCCGGACTCCTGATCTGGCTTTTGGCCAACATTAGTCCGGGAGGGACGTCTCTGCTGACCAGACTGGCGGATTTTCTGGATCCCCTGGGCCGGATAATGGGGCTGGACGGGGTGATACTTACGGGGTTTGTGCTGGGCTTTCCCGCCAACGAGATAGTGCTGCCCCTTGTACTCATGGGCTATACCAGCGGCAGCGTACTCACCGACTACGCCAGTCTTTCGGCTTTGGGTTCAGCGCTGACGGCCAACGGCTGGACTCCGGTCACCGCCATATGCTTTGTTATCTTCACGCTCTGCCACTTCCCCTGTTCGACAACCGTGCTGACGATCCACAAGGAAAGCGGTAGCCTAAAGTGGACCCTGTGGAGCATAATCATACCCCTCGCTGTGGGGATAATACTCTGCTCCGCCGTAAATGGTATCGCGGGACTGTTCGTGTAAGACGCTACGGTTATCGTTTAGAGACAGTTTAAGGCGGTTGGACACCCAACCGCCCAGACTACTGACAAACCCTACGCACAATGGGGAAAGTTCGAAAGGGAACTCCCTTTCGAATAAAAAACATCAAATCCCGGGGCGTGTACCCGGGATTTGATACTATAATCGGGGTAGAAAAATCAATTTATTGATTTTTCGTAAGCGAAAGCGCCCGCCAGCGTGACGCTGGACCCAAAGCTCTAAATGTCAATCTACTATCTTATGCAGCTTCGCAGAATAACATAAGTC
>CANQKL010000156.1 GCA_947624455.1 uncultured Clostridia bacterium | reverse complement strand
TCCCGGCAGGATTGCTCCCGCCGGGAATGTCGTCGCAGAAAGTCTTGAAACCTTTTGCGACCCCATCAAGCGCCGCAGGCGGTCGGCTTTTCCTCCGGCTTGTCAGCCGCGCCGCAGGCAGCAGGAGCCTCGGCGGGTTTGTCGGCCGCGCCACAGGCAGAACCACAGGCGGCCGGCTTTTCCTCCGGCTTGTCGGCCGCGCCGCAAGCGGCGGGAGTCTCGGCGGGCTTATCGGAAGCTCCGCAAGCAGCGCCGCAGGCGGAAGCCGCCTTGTCCTCAGTCCATCCGGCGAGATTAGAAAGCGCCATTTTCGCATCCTCCTTTACTTATTCAGGTGACTTTTGCCTCCTGTATCTATAATTATACAGGTTTTTTCGTCTCGCGCAAGTACGCACTTTTTTATGGGGATACTCACCTTTTTGTAACTTTTGTGCAAGTATGGACTTTTTTGAAAAAAATTATTTTACTATTGCATTTTTTGAAATGCTGCGGTATAATATGAGTGTAACATTATTTTCTGATGTAACGGAGGTATCTTATGAAAACAAAAGCCGAACTCATCCCCGAATGTCCTGTTGCCGCTACCGTTCAACTCATTGGCAACAAATGGAAACTTTTGATTATACGAAATCTGCTTGACCGCCCGTGGCGTTTCAATGAGCTTCAAAAGAATTTGGAAGGTATCAGCCAAAAGGTACTGACAGACAGTCTGCGGTCTATGGAAGCGGACGGAATCATTACCCGTACCGTTTACCCCGAAGTTCCGCCGAGGGTGGAGTACGCTCTGTCGGAGCTGGGTCTTAGCCTTAAGCCGATCCTCGACACTATGAAGGAGTGGGGAGAGAACTATAAGGCGCGGACAAACTGATCTATTTAAATGTAGTTAGTTAGCCTGAGATCGGAACTTTAAAGCGAGTAAAAATAATTGACGCGAATAGCATATTGACAACAATGAAAGATCATGCTATAATTAACCTATCAAATGAAAGGCAGGTGAGTGACATGAAAAATTTAACATCCAAAAGAGAGCATTGTCATTCACGCTGCTTGGGCTGACGCGGTCGGGTTCGGTTTCGCTGACGGCAAATTCAGAGTGTTCTCTTTTGGGAACACTTTTTTTTGACCGCAAAAAGGAGACTGAAACATGAACGAACCCGTAGAAGAAAATTTGTTTTTCATATCCGAAGCCGAGGGCAATGACGGCGCGCTTCACATATCAAGAATATATGATGATTGCAGGAACGCCCTTTACGGCGAGGCCGTCACCCTTGATGAATGGCGGGAATATATGGCCGAAAATGATCCTGATGAAGTGAACTTTCTGATAATGCGCGAAAACCGGCCTGTGGGCTGGCTCAAGCTGAACGGTCTTGCAGAAGGCAGCACGGGCTGGATATCCATGCTGGCGATAGAGCAAAAATCCCGACGCATCGGGGCTGGCAGCTTTGCCGTAAAATATGCGGAGGATTATTTCCGCCGGCTTGGCAAAGCCGTTATAGCGCTCAATACGACAGAAGACAATGCCGCCGCGATCGCCCTGTACAAAAGCTGTGGCTTCTATATTACGGATCGGCGAGTTGCCACATACGGCGACGGCTCGTATTTGCCAACACTGAGGCTTGATAAAGAGATTGAGTAGAGAAAGCTGCATTGCTTTGATTGTCATGTGACAGGAAACAAAAATTTATAAAAAGTACTTGCAATATCTTAGCGAAAGTGCTAAAATATTACTGTATAGGAACCGTTAAGGCAATCAAAATAAATTCGCAGGGGACTCTTTTACGCCGGGAGGACTTTGCGTAAGGAGGACGAATATGAAAATCACTCACGATAACTGCGACAATATGGCATATTTGTATGGCATAGAAGTAAACGCCGCGCCTGACCCCTTGAGCTACTGGACGCCGGAAAGGAAAATCCTGGCGGCGCCGATGCTGCCATATACCGAAGACGAGCCGATGATGGTTCCCTCCGCCAACGCGCCCACGACAGACCCTCAGTTGGCGGATTTGAGCGTGATGCCTTTTACCGCTGGCGGGAAGCTGTACTACACGATGGACGGCAAGGATTATGTGGCCAGCGCGAGTATCCTTAAAAAGAAAAATCTGCTCCTGACCGCGGCGCACTGTATACAGAATAAAAACACCGGCAATCTCGGCGAAAACTATCTTTTTGAGCGCTGCCACGGGCCGGAAACCTATACGGAGCAGCTCACATTTCGGACGGTGGCGCTGAAGGAGCAGTGGTATACCGAGAAAAAGAGTAAATGGGACTATGCGATCGTAGTTTTAAATCAGGAGTCCACTGTTGAAACTCCGCTCCAATTTTCCACGGTCGGCATTGCGGACAAGACCGTGACCGTTTTTGGTTATCCTACAAATTACTATGACGGGGAATCAATGGTATACATAGAGGGGACGCCCGTAAGAGGCGCTGATTCCACATGGATGATACCTGGCTGCAAGATGCGTAAGGGTGCATCGGGAGGAGCTTGGGTGCTTCAAGACGGCATGACGGCGGTGGGAGTCAACGCATTTATATCGTCGCCCGCGTCGGCGTCTTTTATCGGTTCGCCGATGTTTGACGAAAACTTTGTAAAGCTGTATGAATATGTACTCACTTTGCTTGGGGAGGAATGAAAATGGATACGATACGTTATTTTAAGCTGATGAACCAGGGCGCTTTCGTTGCGCAGATAGTTATTGAATATAAGGAAAGGCATACCGACGCGCAGGGCAATGTCAGTTATGACGCCGAGTGGAAGACCTGGTATACGGAAGGATATAGGGACATACTCCAGTATGCGGAGCGCACGGTGGATCTTATGATGGACTCTCCCATTCCGGACGGTTCCCAGGTGCGGCTTTACGCATATGTCGCGCTTGGCAACAGCCTGACCTCTACCGACCAGTACATTTACCAAAAAACAAGCGCTCATATGGCGGTTTATGAAATCAGCGGAACAACGCTGAACGATGATCTTCAAAGAATTTCTTTCGGTTGAAATTAGTCCTATATTGATAAAAGGTGCGAAATCTGGCCGTTTTGCCGTAGTTCGCACTTTTTTTACGCCGATAAAAAGTATTGACACATGGGGATAATGATGATATAATATACATTAGATGAGGTTTTTTCCATGGTGTCATATAGGTTTATTGTATCGGTCATTAAAAAAATAAGGAGATGTTGATTATGAAAAAAATTTTTGCAGCAAGTTTTATCGTTTTTTTAATGATATCCACGACAGTATTTGCAGGAAATACTGGAATAGCCGATACGACCCAGACAACGGCCTGCGGCTATAGCTGTTCAGCGGCAATAACTGAGGATGGCAAGCTAATGGTGTGGGGAGCGAACTATTCAGGATATCTTGGCGTAGGCGGGACCAGCGACGTTATTTTGCCGACAGAGGTTATGGATAACGTGGCTTCGGTACACATATCGGAGAATTCCCCTACATATATAGCGGCGTTAAAGACGGACGGAACTCTTTGGACTTGGGGTGACAATACGTTCGGGAAGCTGGGCGATGGCCAACAAGCGAACCGCACCTCGCCTCAACAGATTATGACGGGCGTCAAAGCGGTGTCGCTGGGATTTGCGCACACCGCCGTAATAAAGGATGACGGAAGCCTTTGGATGTGGGGACTTAATAATTATGGTCAGCTGGGCGACGGAACAAAGGAAAACAATCCTACTCCCCACAAAATTATGGACGATGTGGCGGCTGTATCGCTGGGTATGTGGCACAGCGTCGCCGTTAAGAACGACGGTACACTTTGGGTTTGGGGCTGCAATAATTACGGTCAGTTGGGCAATGGTTCAAGCGACTCATATCTTGTCCCTCAAAAGATCATGGATGAAGTGGCGCTTGCGCAGGCGCGCGAACACTTTACCGCTGTGATAAAAAAGGACGGCTCTCTTTGGATGTGCGGAACGAACCTTAACGGTGAGCTTGGATATACAGGCGAAAGAAATAGTTCGGTTTTTAAGAAAGCTCTTGACGGTGTGAAGTGCGTCAGCCTTGGCTACAGATATGTGCTTGCGGTAAAAAACAACGGCGAGCTTTGGGGTTGGGGCTGCGGAGGAGCTCTTGGCGACGGTAAAATTGACGCCATAACTCCTATTAAAAAAATAATGGGGGAGGGAGAAGTCAACTCGGTCGCGGCCGGGTATAATCATTCTCTCATACTGAAAAACGATGGAACGCTGTTATCCTGCGGCAGAAATTATAACGGACAGCTTGGCGACGGAAACAATATGACTAATGAGTGGACGCTTTCGCCTGAAGCAGTTTCCATAGGCAAGGTAAAAACAGTCAACTATCGCTGGAACACTTGTGAAGTGACCTTAGAGCCTATGGGCGGCGACGTCGATACAAGGGAAATCACCGTTACCTATGGTTCCAGTTACGGCAATCTGCCGGAACCGACCCGCACGGGGTACG
>CANQKL010000155.1 GCA_947624455.1 uncultured Clostridia bacterium | reverse complement strand
TTATCGAGCAGCTCTGCGGGCAGCTCACGGCGGAGGACGTCATCGTGCCGGAGAGCTCCGGCGGCGCGGGCGAGATCACCTATCAGGCCTTCCGCCTCAAGCAGGGGCAGAAGATGAAAAACGCGGCCGGCCTTGGCTCGATGGGCTTTGGCCTGCCGTACACCGTCGGCGCCTGCCTTGCCAACGGCGGCCGCCGCACCGTCCTCATCAACGGCGTACCCGAGGCTATTGTCGCCACCGTTATTTCCGTGGCGGTCTGCAAGGCCCTCAAGGCGTATATGAATAAGAGGGCGTCCGCCGATGCGTGAGATAAACATAAGCGAGATAGAAAACGTTAAGATCGGCTCGGCTGAAAATGCGGAGGCCGCTACCGGCTGCACCGTTATAATCTGCGAGAGGGGCGCTCCCGCTGGAGTAGACGTTCGCGGCGGCGGCCCCGCCAGCCGGGAAACTGAACTTCTGAGCCACCAGGCCACCTGCCCGGCCATTCACGCCGTCCTCCTCAGCGGGGGCAGCGCCTACGGTCTTGACGGCGCGGGCGGTGTTATGGAATACCTTGAAAACAAGGGCGTGGGCCTGCCAGTGGGTCCGGCGGTGGTGCCGCTGGTCTGTCAGTCCTGTATTTTCGATCTGGGGATAGGCGACCCCAAGGTTCGCCCTAATAAGGAAATGGCAAAAAGGGCCTGCGAAAACGCCGAGCTGAACTCGCCCCTTTCCGGAAATTACGGGGCTGGAGCCGGAGCCACTGTGGGCAAGCTCCTTGGCCCGCGCTACGCCATGAAGTCCGGATTGGGGGTATACGCCCTTCAGCTTGGGGAGCTGAAGGTGGGAGCGGTAGTCGCGGTCAACGCTTTCGGCGATGTGCTGGACGAGAACGGAAGGATAATTGCCGGGCTGCTCGGCGAGGATAGAAGCTCCTTCCGCGACAGCGAAATGACGCTTTACCGCATGGCGGAAATACCGGCGGGCAACACTACTATCGGTGCGGTAGTAACCAACGGCAAATTCACCAAGGCGCAAATGACCAAGATAGCTCAGCTTGCCCAGGACGGACTTTCCCGAGCGATAAGGCCGGTTCACACAACTATGGACGGGGACACGGTCTACGCCATGAGCGTGGGCGATGTGGAGAGCAATGTGGATCTTTGCGGTACTCTGGCCGCAAGGGTCATGGCCGGAGCCATCCGCAGAGCTGCGCTTTCCGCCGTGGGAAGCCACGGACTCTTATCCGCAAAAGATCTGAAATAAAAACCGGGGAGGAGAACCTATGGGGGATATACTTTCACGGATACTGACCTATATTTTCGTAATCATAATATATCTGTTCATTTATGCCATCATACGTATGATCTTTCTCGATATTCGGGCCATGAACCGAAAAAAGAGCGGCAGTCTTGCCGAGGCTTATTTGAAGCTCATCAACCTGCGCAGAGATCTGGATTTCAACATGGATGAAAGCTATGAGCTGGGGGACGACGAGGTTATAGGCCGGGGCAACAAGTGTACGCTGCGGCTGCCGGACAAGTACCTCAGTGTCAGGCACTGTCGGATATACAAGTCCGACGGCAGCTTTTTCATCGAGGATCTTGGCAGCACGAACGGCACCTTTCTCAACGGCGACGAGCTGACTGACGAGGCGGTGGAGCTAATGGACGGAGACAAAATCTCCATAGGCAGGCTGAATTTTATTTTTGTAATGCCTAAGGCGGAGGGTTGAGTTATGTTCAGTGAAACGTCCAGTATCAAGCCTTTGTTTTATATAATACTCATAAACCTTCTGGGGGCCATACTCATCTCCATCCAATATGGCGGGATAAATATGGAGGCCATAGTCCTTACCGGCGGGATATGTCTTGTGAGTATAATAAGCTACACCATTGTTTTTTTTGCGGGCCTTGGGGATCCGTATTTGTTCCTGATAATCTCCGTGCTTGGCAGCGTAGGCTGCATTATGCAGACCCGTATTAAGCCGGAGTATGGCATCCGTCAGCTCAAGTGGTTCCTGCTGGGTACCGCGTGTTACTTTGTAGTGATGCTGGGTTATCGGCTGCTTAGCCGCTGGCTCATCAAGCTGTTGCCGCTGTATCTCGGACTTAGTTTGCTGCTGTTTATCGCGACGCAGATTTTTGGAAAGACCTCCCACGGCGCTAAAAACTGGATCGAGATAGGCAGTCTGTCTGTTCAGCCCAGCGAGGTCATACGAATACTTTTCGTTATGAGCCTCGCGGCGATTTTTACCGCTAAGTACCCGGAAAAGCTGGAGGAAAAAATAAAAGTCAGACCGCAGATGATGCGCCTTATGGCCGCGTCGGCCATAACCGTGGTGAGCGCGGCATTCCTCCTGCTCCAGCGGGAGTGGGGAATAACGCTGCTATTCTTTGCCACCTATTTTTTCTTCCTCTACGTATATGGGGCGAGCAGGCTGTACCTGCTGATCAACGGCCTTGCGGCAGCGGCTGTGGCGGTAGTGGGAGCTACTAAAGTCAGCCATATAAAAGTAAGGGTAGATACTTGGTTGGATCCCTTCGCCGACGCGTCGGGAAAGGGATATCAGATAACCCAGTCCCTCTTTGCCATAGGCGAGGGAGGCATGGCCGGGCGGGGGATAGGCGCGGGCAGCGTCTATTTCATACCCGAGGTTCACTCGGACTTTATTTTCTCCGCCATCTGTGAGGAAATGGGAGTGGTCGGCGGCCTGGCGATACTTATGCTCTATTTTGTGCTGGTGTATCGGGGCTTCAAGATTGCGCTTTCCTGTACTAACGCTTACAACAAGGCCGCGGCCTTTGGGATAAGCTTTATTTTGGGACTCCAGACCTTCATTATCATCGGCGGCGTCATCAAGCTCATACCCCTGACGGGCATTACCCTGCCCTTTGTCAGTTACGGCGGCAGCAGTATGCTCACTACCTTCGCCGCCTGCGGCATACTTCAGGCTATCAGCGGCATGAAGGAGGAACTGACCGATGAAATACAATAGAAAAATAGTGTCCGTACTGGTCATAATGTGCGTGCTTTTCCTCAGTATATTCCTTTATCTGACATATTTTTCGCTGTTTAGGGCCGATAAGATAAAAACTTCAAATTATAACCGCCGTCTTTGGGAAAGGGAGGACAGCGTCCTCAGAGGCACTATATACGACCGTCACGGGACTGTCCTTGCCAAAAGCGAGGCCGTTGACGGCGGCCAGAAGCGGATATATCCCTATGGCTCCCTTTACGCCCACGTCATCGGCTACAATACCCGCAGCTACGGTAAGACAAATCTTGAACTGGCATATAATGACTATCTGCTCAAAACTGAAACGATAGCCGAAATAATCCAATACGGTATGGACGGCTCCCAGCTCAAAAAGGGCTGCGACCTGGTGACGACGCTGGATCATGAGCTTACAGAAACCGCCAAGGCCAGTATGAAGGGCCGCAGCGGCGCGGTAGTGGCTGTCGCGCCTAAGACGGGAGAGGTACTGTGTCTCTTTTCTAATCCCTCCTTTGACCCGAACGAAGCGGCGCTGACAGCTAACTGGTCAGACTTGACCATGGATGAGAACAGTCCCTTTCTCGCCCGGGCCACCCGCGGCTTGTATCCGCCGGGTTCCACCTTTAAGATAGCTGTGGCGGCAGAGGCCATTGAGAGCGGTCTTGGCGGATATACGGTGGAGGATGAGGGCAGCGTCCGCATAGACGGACGCGACTTCCGAAATTCTGGGGGCAAGGCGTACGGGGAACTCACTCTGGCCCGAGGCTTTAAGCTGTCGAGCAATGTGCTGTTTTCCCAGCTCGGAGTTGAGCTTGGTTCCTCCAGACTCAAGAACGCCGCCGAGCGTTTCCTTATAACTGAAAAAATTGATTTTGATATTGACACCTCCTCAGCCGGATGGGCTTACGGCTCGTCTATGGGTAAGACGGAGCTGGCCTCGGTGGGCATAGGGCAAGGTAAGCTTATGACAACTCCGCTGAATATGGCCTTAGTGGCGGCGGCCATCGCCAATGACGGAGTTATGATGAAACCGTACTTGGTCAAGAGCGCGGTATCGTCTAACGGCATTTCCGCCTATAACGCCGTTCCCGAGGCGCTGACTACGGTCGTTCCCCGGGATACGGCCAGAAAGGTAGCCGACTTCATGCTGGACTGCGTGGAGAGCGGTACCGGCGTCAATGCCCGCATACGCGGGGTGGAGGTCTGCGGCAAGACCGGCACAGCTCAAAATGAGCGTGAGGGCAAGGATCACGCCTGGTTCGTGGCCTTCGCTCCAAAGGACGATCCCGAAATAGCTGTGGCGGTGCTTCAGGAGTACAGCGGCGGCAGCGGAGGCTCGTCCTGCGCTCCGGTGGCGAGGGATATCATAGCCCAGTGGCTGGATTGAGTTAGGGTGCTGTAAAAAAATGGCGCAGACCGTTCAAGGGCTGAAAACCTTTATAAGACAAATTATAGCATTATGTAATCAACAAAAGCAAAATAATGTATTAATGTAGAAAATTCGCCCTTACGAGCGAATTTTCTCATTTTATGCCCTTGAACTACGAACGAAAATCACCGCTCG
>CANQKL010000154.1 GCA_947624455.1 uncultured Clostridia bacterium | reverse complement strand
TCATAAGCCTGTCCGACCTGTTGACTCCCTGGGAAAAAATTGAGAAGCGGCTTTCCTGCGCGGCGGAGGGGGATTTTGTCATTGCGATCTACAACCCCTCGTCAAAAAAAAGAGCGGATAATCTCGCCAGGGCCTGCGACATACTCCTCAGGCACAAAAGCCCTGAAACGGTCTGCGGCCTTGCGAGAAACGTGGGCCGGGCGGGGGAGGAAACTCGCATACTTACCCTTCGTGAACTGAGGGACGCTCAGGTCGATATGTTTACGGTCGTATTCGTCGGGAACGGCGAAACTAAGGTCGTCGGCGGAAAAATGGTCACGCCCAGGGGATATAAAAATGTTTAACGTACTGATTTTTGGGGGAACGACAGAAGGCCGGGAGCTTGCGGAGCTGTGCGCCAAAAATGACATTCCCGCCTGGGTGTGCGTTGCCACGGACTACGGCGCTTCTCTGCTTGAGGGAGTAGAAACCCATGCCGGTAGGATGACAGAGGATGAAATGCTGGGATTCATAGTTGAAAACCGCTTTGAGCTGGTGCTGGACGCCACCCATCCCTATGCCCGCCAGGCGACAAAAAACATTAGACGGGCCTGTGAAAGAGCCGGCGTTCGCGAACTGCGGATTCTGCGGGAGAGGGCCTACTCCGGTAAGGGCATATACTTTGAAAATATGAACGATATTATTGATTTCCTGGCCCGCAGGGAGGGCGGGATACTCGTCGCCACAGGCAGCAAGGAGCTGGACGCCTTTTGCGCGCTTGAAAACTATGGGCGGCGGTGCGCTGTCCGGGTACTGCCAGCAGGAATCGAACGCTGCCTCGAGCTGGGCTTTGAGCCAGGCAAGATAATCGCCGCCAAAGGGCCGTTTACAAAGGAACAGAATATTGAACACATGAAAATAGCCAAAGCTCGCTTCCTTGTGACAAAGGAAAGCGGCAAAGCGGGAGGCTTTGACGAAAAGCTGGCCGCCGCCGAGGAGCTGGGCGTTATAACGCTGGTACTTAAACGGCCGGAGGAGGAAGGCATATCGCTGGCGGAGGCCAAGAGCATTTTACTGGGGGCGAAAAGTCATGAATAAAAAGGTTGCCATAGTCGGCGTTGGAATGGACGGCGGCGGCACCCTGACCGCCGAAGCCAGGGAGGCCGTGGAGAACGCCGGAGAGCTTATGGGGGCTGGGCGGTTGATGGAGCTGTTCTCTCACCTGGACAAGCCCCGCTTTGTCTCATACAACGCCGCCGAGATAGCGGAACGCATTGCCGGAAGCTCTCATAAAAATATAGCGGTGCTGATGTCGGGCGACTGCGGCTTTTACAGCGGAGCAAAGGGGCTTTTGCTCTTGCTCGGCGGCTGTGAGGTCAGAGTTGTGCCAGGGATATCGACTCCGGCGTATTTTTGCGCGAAGCTTAAGATGCCCTGGTCAGACCTCTGCTTTGTCAGCCTCCACGCCGGAGAGGGCAATATAGTCCGCCCGGTCCTGTCTCACCGAAAAACCTTTTTCCTATTAGGCGGCAGGATGACCCCCGCCGCGCTTTGCCAACGGCTCGACGAATACGGTCTTGGCGGGCTGACGGTCCATGTGGGCGAGAACCTTGCTCTCAGCGGTGAACGGCTTATTACCGCTCGGGCGCGGGAGCTTACAGAGATTGAAACAGGTCCGCTTTGCGCAGTCATAGTTGAAAATCCCAATTATGAGCGGAGTCTGCGGAGCTGTATCCCCGATGGGGAATTTGTCAGGGGCAAGGCTCCGATGACTAAGGCCGAGGTTCGCGGCGTGGCTGTCGCGAAGCTGGACATTGCGCCGGAGGATACTTGCTGGGACGTGGGCGCGGGTACCGGTTCGGTATCGGTAGAGATGGCCCTGCGCTGCGGCATGGGCCGGGTCTATGCCGTGGAGCGGGAGGGGGAAGCCGTTGAGCTTTTGAAGCGCAACCGAATAAAATTCGGCTGCGACAATATTGAAGCCGTCCACGCCTCCGCCTCGGCGGCCCTGCCGTCTCTCCCACGGCCTGACCGGGTATTCATCGGCGGCAGCGGCGGCGAACTGACAGAGATCGCGGCCCTTATCAGGGCAAAAAATCCCGACGCCTTTGTGGCGGCCACCGCCGTGTCGCTGGAAACTCTCTGTTCCCTGACAAAGCTATTTGACAGCGATTGCGAGATAACGCAGATCGCTGTGACCAGAACGAAAAAAATTGGCGCGCACACGATGCTTTCCGCCGAAAACCCCGTGTTTATTGTGAAAGGCAGACTAAAATGAAAAGGATAATGATTGCCGGAACGCATAGCGGCTGCGGCAAAACCACTGTGACCTGCGCCCTTTTGCAGGCCTTGGTGAACAGGGGGATGGATACGGCGGCCTTCAAATGCGGGCCGGACTATATTGACCCGATGTTTCACCGCGAGGTGATTGGCGTACCCTCCAGGAATCTTGACGCCTGGTTTTCCGATGAAAATACGCTCAACTTTTTACTGCAAAAGCGCTCCCGCGAGATTTCGGTCATAGAAGGAGTCATGGGCTATTATGACGGCTTGGGCGAGGCCGCGTCGTCCCACGCTTTGTCTTTGGCCACAGGCGTACCGGCGGTCATCGTGATCGACTGCAAGGGCATGAGCCTTTCGTTAGGCGCGGTGATGAAGGGGTTTTTGAGCTTCCGCGAACCGAACAATATAGTCGGCTTTATATTTAACCGCCTGCCGGAAAGTCTCGTCTCCATGGCGCGGGAGCTGTGCGCCGGGCTGGGTACGAGGTACTTTGGGAGGCTGCCCTATAAGAAAGAACTGTCAATTAAAAGCCGCCATCTTGGACTCGTGACAGCCGGAGAGCTTGGGGATTTGAAGGAAAAGCTCCAAACTCTGGCCGCGCTGGCGGAGGAGAGCGTACTCATAGACGAGCTTATAGAGGCGGCGAGGGCGCCTGATATGCCCGTTTTACCGCCCAAAATACCAAAAATTTCCGGCAAGCCGCCAAAAATTGCCGTCGCACGTGACAGAGCGTTTTGCTTCTATTACGAGGACGATCTTGATTTGCTTCGGGAAATGGGCTGCGCACTGGAGGAATTTTCACCACTGGGGGACCGCGAGCTGCCCAAGGACGCCGCCGGTCTTTTGCTTGGCGGCGGATACCCCGAGCTTTATGTGGACGGGCTGGCCGAAAACCGGTCGATGCTGAGTGATATAAGGGAAAAGATCGGCTCCGGACTTCCCGCCATAGCCGAATGTGGCGGCTTTATGTACCTAAACCGGCGGCTGGGGAATCGCCAAATGGCGGGGGTTATCGACGCGGAGGCCTTTAAAACTGAGGGATTGAGACGCTTTGGCTATGTTGAAATAAAAACTCCGAAAAACAGCCTTTTCGGCGGACTTTCTCTCCGAGCCCATGAGTTCCACTATTGGGACAGCACCGACCCCGGAATGGACTGTGAGGCGGCGAGGGCCAGGGACGGCGCGGTCGTCCAGTGCGCTCACGCCGGGCCTACCCTCTACGCGGGCTTCCCTCACCTTTACTTGTATTCCTGCCCCGAGGCGGCAGGAAATTTCGTGAAAAAATGTCAGGAGTACGAAAATGCGCAGATTAAATGATATAACTCCGCCTGATTCCGCGTCGGCCCGACGGGCGGCCGAACACTGGAACGAGGTGGCTAAACCGCTCCGCTCCCTTGGTCTGTTGGAGGACGCCATTGTGCGGCTGGCCGGAATATACGGCAGTGAAAGCTTTACCCTGAAAAAGCGGGCCGCCGTGATAATGTGCGCCGATAACGGGGTTGTGGCCGAGGGCGTCGCTCAGACCGGGGCCGAGGTCACAGCCATTGTGGCCGGTGAGATCGCCGCCGGACGCTCAGGCGTGAACTGCCTGGCCAGGACATATGGGGCGCGGGTGATTGCCGTGGATATGGGGATGAACGTTCCGGTATCCGGCACCCTTGACCGGCGCATAGCCGCGGGAACAGGAAATATCGCCCTTGGCCCCGCCATGAGCAGGGAACAGGCCGAAGCGGCTATATCGGCGGGCATGGACCTTGTCGGGGAACTCAAGAAAAACGGAACGGACATAATTATCGCCGGTGAAATGGGAATAGGCAATACCACCACGGCCTCGGCAGTTACCTCGGCGCTTTTGGGACTTCCGCCGGAAGAAACGGTGGGCCGGGGCGCGGGACTCAGCAACGCGGGCCTTGAGAGAAAAATTTCCGCCGTGCGCCGCGCGCTGGCCGTGAACAGACCGGCGGCGGGCAACCCCATAGACCTGTTGGCAAAGCTGGGCGGCTTTGACATCGCCGGAATGACGGGACTGTTCCTGGGCGGAGCGGCGTACCGGACGCCGGTGGTTGTGGACGGCTTTATTTCCGCGGCCGCCGCGGCCGTTGCCGCCGCTGTCAAGCCGATCTCCAGAGAATTTATGCTTGCCTCACACGTTTCGGGAGAACCGGCGGCAAGACTTCTTTTGAACAGACTGGGCCTAAAGCCGGTTATTACCGCCGGGCTGGCGTTGGGCGAGGGGACCGGGGCGATGATGCTGCTGCCCCTCTTAGACGGAGCGATAGAAATA
>CANQKL010000153.1 GCA_947624455.1 uncultured Clostridia bacterium | reverse complement strand
CTGCACACGCTGTCCGACTTTGAGCGCATTTCCGACCATGCGCTGAATATCGCAGAGGCGGCGAAGGAGCTGGAGGCGGGAGGCTATCTGTTCCATATCGCCTCCGCCGCAGGCGAAAGCTACGCCGACGGCATCACTCCCGAAACCGAAAGCTACCTCTCCCTGCCCTATTGGTTTAAAACCGAGAAATTATTCCCAAAGATTGCTGAGATTATTGACACCGGAAATGGAGAGACACCGGAAACTCCCGAAAATATCACGGCGCCGGCCGGGCAGGTCATTGATGTTTACCCTACCGACATTATCATGCCCCCCGGTACCGACGGTATAACCACCACCTACGGGACGGATGGAAACATGTCGGAAAATACCGACAATACCCCGGTTGATGAAACGAAAGACACATTCCGGACATACGTGGACGAGAACGCCACCCGGCACGTGATTTATAATGACGCGGAGTACACCTGGCAGTCGGGTCAGTGGGAAGAATTTGAAACCGATGAATTCCATGAAATATATATTACTTGGCCGGGGGAGTGGACAGTCTACGCCGGCATGACTACTCAGGCGTATGACGAGCTGTACTACGACTGGGTGCGCTCACGCGAATCCGTTATGGAATATCTGTACATCTTGATCGGCTTGGCGGCGCTGGCAATCGCGCTCATCGTTTACCTGCTCTGGGTCTGCGGCCGCAGGAACGGGGATGAGGAGATCCACACTCTGCCCATCGACCGCTTCCCCGTGGAGCTTACTGCGGCCGTTGGCATCGGCGGTTCGCTTATGATGGTCTTTGTGGTCATTGAACTGTTTATTGAGTTCTGGCGCCGCACGGCCGATCTGACTTATCCCCTGTGTACCGTCGGTATGGTGGCGGCCGCGGCAATATTTGTAACCGCCCTACAGTCCATAGTCCGCAATATGAAAAACCGCAGCTTTGTCTCACGGCTTCTGAGCCTTAAGATAGTAAAGTTGCTGTGGAAGTTTTTCGTAAAGGCGTTCAAATTCGCCGTAAAGCTGCTCCGCCGCATTTTCGGCGCGATGGCGCGGTTCCTGAGCTTTTTGCTGGGACACAGGATCAGCGCGGGAGTAATGGCGCTTTTTGCCGCATACTTCCTTTTAACGGCCCTGCTCTTGAGCATGAGAATGTTGTTTTCCTCAATCGTTCTTTGGGGAATTGGCGAGTATGTACTTTTCCGCTGGCTGCGTCAGGCGGACGAAATACAGGAGGGCATCCGCAAGATACGGGCGGGCGACACCGGCCATAAAATCGAGGGCTGCACCTCGCCGCTGCTGGCCAAGACCGCCGAGAACCTGAACTCAATCGGCGACGCCGTGAAGGAAAGCGTGGATCGGGAGGTCAAGGCCCAGCGCATGAAAAACGAGCTGATAACAAACGTTTCCCACGACCTTAAAACCCCTCTCACATCCATAATCAGCTACGCCGACCTGCTGGCGTCGATGGATCTGACTCCCAAGGAGGCCAACGACTATGCCAAGATCGTGAAACAGAAGGGCGACAGGCTGAAGAAGCTGACTCAGGACTTGTTCGACATTTCCAAAGCCGAAAGCGGCAGCGAGACTGTGGATTTTGAAACACTGGATATGGCCCTGCTCCTGCGCCAATCCCTGGCGGAGCTTAACAGTGAAATAGACGGCAGCGGTCTGACCTTTGTTACCGATATACCCGAGTGCGAGGTATGCGTCAAGGGCGACGGCAAAAAGCTGTCCAGGGTCTTTGAGAATCTCCTTGTCAACGCCCTCAAGTACTCCATGGCGGGTACGAGGGTATATGTGAGCCTTAAGACCGATGGCGGCAGGGCCTGTGCTGAAATTAAAAACATAAGCGCCGAACCCATGAACTTTGACCCAGCCGAGATAACCGAACGCTTCGTTCGGGGCGATCAGGCCCGAAGCACCGATGGCAGCGGCCTGGGGCTGGCTATTGCCCGGAGCTACGCCGAGCTCTGCGGAGGGAGGCTGACCGTTTCTGTGGACGGCGACCTGTTCAAGGCCGAGGTGGCGCTAAATACTATAAAGTGATGGATATTCAAAAAAACGAAGCCGCAGGCGGCTTCGTTTTTTTGAAAACATTTTACGCTGTAACAGTGCTGCTGTACTTGGTCTTTACAGAGTCTATCCTCTGCTGCTCGGCGTTGTCCGTGGTGTACCAGCCCTTTTTCTCCATGTCAGCGTAGATACTGTCCTGCATCGACAGGGAATCCTTCAGCGCGGTGTCAAAGACGCGGTGAACGCTGTTAGTGGGGGATTCAATGGCGCCGTGCATATAGAGGTCACAGCCGCCTTTTTCCAGAAGGAGAAGTCCTTCCATCAAGCATTTGTCATCCATTTCAATTTCTCCTTCCTTACAGCAGGCCGTAAAAGCTCTGGAAGATCTGACCGTGCTTGTGGGCCAGGTCTTGTACGCAGCTCTTAAGCTCCGGGTCCTTCTTGACAGCGGGTCTGAAAATACTTTTCATGACTAAGGGCGTCCTCGATATAAAGCAACTCTTTTGTCGTCATGTTGTTTCCACCTCCACAGCTATTTTGCCCCCTGTGGAGAAGTATATCCGCGGCAAATTTTTACTTTTCAGGAAATTAGACCGCTTTTTCTGGCTTCAAGTCGGCATATGGGAACGCCCATCTGGGTGAACCGCTTTTCATATTCGGTCATGATGTTCCCCTCCAGACCGTCGGCGTGAAGGTCAAAGGTAACGTTGTCCAGTTGGAATCCGTTCTCGGTAAAGGTGGCGAGGGAAAACTCAAACAGCTCCCGGTTATCGGTCTTGAAAAATATTTCGCCGCCGTCGGCCAGGATGCGTTTGTACAGCTCGAGAAACCGTCCGTGTGTCAGGCGGCGCTTTGCGTTGCCGTTCTTTGGCCACGGATCGCTGAAGTTAAGATAGATGCGCTCGACGCAGCCATCGGGAAAATGCTCGGCCACGTCGGCAAAATCGCCCAAAATAAAGCGCAGGTTTGTCAGCTCGGCCCTGGCGGCCTTTTCCATAGCGAGAACTATTACGTTCGACACCCTCTCTATAGCTATGTAATTGACCCCCGGATTTCGCCGGGCAGTCTCAGTGATAAAATCGCCCTTGCCGCAGCCTATCTCTATTTGCAGCCGGTCGGGAAGGGGTTCGCTGTCTGGATCTATGAACAGGCCGCCGCAGCGTTCCAAACGTTCGTTCAGGTGACCTCTCGTTCTCATTCGCATTATACTTTTCCTCCTGTAAGCGCCTATCTCAGTGAGTTGATGAATTCGACGATCTTAAATTTTATTTTCACCGGTAGCCTGTCCGAGCCGCCGGAGGTGATAAGCTCGTAATCCTCCGGCGAAAGCATATCCTTCAGGGCTTCGCCAGCGGCGGAGCTGTCCACGCTGCCTTTAACGTAGCAAAGCGGGGGAAATAGGACGCACCACCAGTTCTGGCCTTCGCCCTTGCCGATGACAACGCGGACAGCGTCGTAGTCTCCCGCCGGGTAGGTCAGGCCGCCGTAATCCTTTGTCGGAAAATGGAACCGTCCGTATTCGGCTTTAACAGGGTAGTCAAAGCCGCTGGCGGCTATTTCGTCGCGGGCGATGGCCTCGTATTCCTCCACCAGCGCGGCCGCGTCGGCCTTTGTTGCCGCAGCCGAGGTGGCCTCCAGCAGTCTGTCGCGGATGCGGAGCTTGAGCGCCTGATCCTCGTCGCTGTCGCTGTTAGCAATTATGTGCAGCCGCACAATGTCGCGGCTCAGCCGGGCGTTAGTCTCAGTGGCATAGGAAATAACGCACATGACCGCGCATATAATGGAAATTATAAATGTAAAAAGCTTTTTCATAAATCAACACCTCTGGAAGAAGTGTTGACATATTGATAAAATATTATACAGGATTGCAAAGATAAACTGTTTTAAACCTGCCCCACAGCTTTTGTTTTGCGTGTTCGGCCATGCGCCTGTCGGTAAATATGCCAAAGACCGTGGGTCCGCTGCCGCTCATCTGAGCGGCCACGGCGCCGCAGTCCATAAGTTCCCTTTTGAGTTCGCCCAGAATTGGATAGTCCTCCAGACTTACCTCCTCCAGCACGTTGCCCATGCCTTTGGCAATGGCGCGGACGCTGTGACATTTAAGCCCGCGAATGACCTGCTCCGTGTTCGGACGGCGGAAGTCCTCATGGGAATCTATCTTTTCGTAAACGGTTTTCGTGCTGATAGAAAAGGCTGGTTTGACCAGCAATATATGGCAAAAGGGCAGCTTTGGCAAGGGGGTGAGTCTTTCGCCTATCCCTTCGGCCAGCCGCGTACCTCCAAGTATGCAATAGTCGTACATCTTGTTCAGCGCGCGCAGCACCACGGCGCAGTTGCTGCTCCCGCCGGCAAGACCCGCGCCGACGGGTATGCGCTTTACCATGTGTATAGCCGCGCCGCCCTCGATGCCTGTTTCGTCAAAAAACATCCGCGCCGCTTTATATGCCAGATTTTCCGGGCCAGTTGGCAGGAACGGCAGGTTGGAGCTTATGCGGATCTCCCTTTCGGCGAGAGTCTCGACGCTCACCATATCCGACAGGGAAACGGTCTGCA
>CANQKL010000152.1 GCA_947624455.1 uncultured Clostridia bacterium | reverse complement strand
AGCGGGGCGAAAACGTGACGCTCCTTGAAAAGAATGAGAAGCTGGGCCGTAAGTTGGCCATAACCGGCAAGGGCAGGTGTAATATTACCAACGCTTGCCCGGTGGAGGACTTTTTCGACAATGTTCCCACCAACGGCAGTTTCCTTTATAGCGCCGTCTATGGCTTTACCAACGCCGACACGGTGAACTTTTTTGAGGAAAGCGGAGTCCCCACCAAGGTCGAACGCGGAGGCCGCGTTTTTCCCGTCAGCGACAGGGCCTATGACGTGGTGGACGCGCTTTTGCTCAGGCTCAGGAGGGCCGGCGTGCGCATAGTCAGAGATACCGCTGTCGGTATCCTCACAGAAAATGGCGCGGTTACCGGCGTAAAGGGGGAAAAGTCCGTGTACCCCTGCGACGCCGCGTTGATCGCCACTGGGGGCCTCAGCTATGCCCAGACCGGCTCCACCGGAGACGGTTATCGCTTTGCCAGGTCGCTGGGCCACAGCGTAACGGACGTCTATCCTTCGCTGATACCCGTTGTGACCGCGGAATCCACGGCGGCTCTTCAGGGACTTAGCCTGAAAAACACGGCCCTTACCGTGAAAAATCCCAAGGGCAAAGTTATTTATACTGATTTTGGCGAGCTGCTGTTCACCCATTTCGGCCTCAGCGGGCCTATGATACTTTCCGCGTCGGGCCACATGGGTAAAGATCCCGAAGGCTGCCGCCTTATAATTGACATGAAGCCCGCCCTTAGTGAGGAAAAATTGGACGAGAGGACGCTCAGGGATTTCGGGGAAAATCCAAACCGTGATTTTATAAATTCTCTGGGAGCGCTGCTCCCGGCTAAAATGATACCGTATATTGTGGACAAATCTGCCATTCCTCCTCATATCAAGGTGAATTCCGTGACCCGCGACCAACGCCGGACGCTGGTAAGGCTTATAAAAAATCTCGAATTCACCGTTATGCGTTACCGGCCTTTGAACGAGGCCATCGTGACCTGCGGAGGGGTAAATGTCCGGGAGGTGGATCCGTCCACAATGGAGAGCAAGCTTGTCAAGGGCCTGTTCTTTGCCGGAGAGGTGCTGGACGTCAGCGCCTATACCGGCGGCTTCAACCTGCAAATTGCCTTTTCCACAGGGCGTTTGGCTGGCAATAACCTATAAGGACGATGAATATGAACGTAATCAATGTGGCTATCGACGGGCCCTCCGGGGCCGGAAAAAGTACCATAGCCAAGGCCGCCGCCGCGGCTTTGGGGCTGACATATGTGGACACCGGCGCTATGTACCGGACACTGGGACTCGCCGCCTTTGAGCGCGGCGTGGATATGGACGACGGCGAGGCTTTGAGTGTCCTTCTGTCCGAGATAGAAATGAAGATAGAATATATCGGCGGGACTCAGCACATATATATAGGCGACCGCGATGTTTCCGCTGACATACGCAGACCGGAGATCTCTATGGCCGCCAGCCGTGTTTCCGCCCATCCCCAGGTGCGGACGGCCCTTGTGGCCTTCCAGCGGGAGCTGGCGAAGCGTCAGAGCGTGGTTATGGACGGCCGCGACATTTGTATGCACGTGCTTCCCGACGCGGATGTGAAGATATACCTGACCGCTTCGGTAGACGATCGGGCAAAGCGCAGGGTGGAGCAGCTGAGGGAAATGGGGACCGAGGCGGACTTTGATCAGGTTCGGGCCGACATTGAAAAACGGGATTACAACGATATGCACCGGGAGACATCGCCGCTGTGCCAGGCTCCCGACGCCCATCTTATAGATACTACCGGCTTTACCCTTGAACAGGGGATGGACGCGGTAATTTCTTATATAAAGGAGAAGGCTCATGTTCTATAACATAGCGCGAGTCGTGGTAGTATTATTTTATAAAATAGCGTTTTTTATCACATCTGTCGGCAGGGAAAATGTACCCGCCGAGGGTGGAGTGCTTCTCTGCTCTAACCATTGCAGCTACTTTGACCCTCCCGCCGTCGCGGTTGCCTCGCCAAGGCGGCTTTCTATCATGGCAAAGGAGGAATTGTTCCACAATCCCATTTTTGGCAGGCTGATAAAGGCTTTGGGCGCGTTCCCTATACGCAGGGGAAAGGGCGACGCCGGAGCTGTCATGGCCACGCTGAAGCTTTTGAGTTCCGGCGGAACTACCCTTGTGTTCCCCGAGGGAACCAGAGTCCGCAAGGCCGGAGAAAAGCAGATAAATCCAGGAATAATCCGTATCGCAATTAAGGCCCGGGCGCCTATCGTACCCTGCTATACTAACGGAAAATACCGGCTTTTTGGCCGATTGAAAATATATTTTGGCAAACCCATAACCTATGAGGAATATTACGAGTCCGCTCCAGACCCTGAGACGCTGCAGCGGCTGGCGGGGGAGCTTATGGACGCCATATACTCCTTCGCGGAGAATTAAACAGGGGGGTGAAGCCAATGGCAAAGACGGTTATCGCCGAGAGGGCGGGCTTCTGTTTCGGAGTCAGCCGGGCGATCAAGCTGGTCGAAGAAGGCATCGCCGCTCACGCCAAAATAGCCACCCTCGGACCTATAATACACAACAGTCAGGTGGTGGAGGAACTGGCCCGCAAGGGAGTGAGGATAGTTTCCTCTCCCGATGAGGCCCGGCCCGGCGAAACCCTCGTTATTCGCAGCCATGGCGTGGCCCGTGAGATCGAGGAGACGCTAAAGGAAAAAAATATCAATTATATTGACGCCACCTGCCCCTTTGTTAAAAAAATTCACAATATTGTCAGTGAGAATCACCGGGCGGGGAAAAATATAATCATAATCGGCGACCGCGCTCACCCCGAGGTGATCGGTATAAATGGCTGGTGTGACAACAGCGCTCAGGTCATCGCCACTGAGGAAGAGTGCGAAAAATTGTCCAAAGAATTTCTTGAAAACGGATGTGTCGTTTCACAGACCACTTTTGAGAGAGAAATTTGGAAAAAAATTACGAAAATTATAAAAAACACTTGCAAAACCACCCTTATTTTTGATACAATATGTAGTGCTACGAATGAGCGTCAAAAATACGCCGCCCAGTTGGCGGAAAAGAGCGACAGTTTTATAGTTATCGGCGGCAGGAACAGCTCCAATACGAAGAAGCTGTACGACATCGCCGCCCGGCGCTGCCCGAGGACCTTTTTGGTGGAGGGTCCATGGGAACTCCCCGCCCAGGAGATAAAGGGGAACTTGATTGGTATAACCGCCGGAGCATCCACTCCGGATTGGATAATTAAGGAGGTTTACATTATGGTAGACGAACAGGCAAAGAACATTCAAGAGAAAGGAGACCAGTCCTTCGCTGAAGCTTTGGAGCAGTACGAGCAGTCAATCGTTGCTCTCAACACCGGTGATATAAAGGTTGGCAAGGTGGTTCGCGTAACTCCCACAGAGGTTTACGTTGACCTTGGCTATAAAATGGAAGGTGTAATAGCGGCTGAAGAACTCACTGACGATCCCAACGCGGATCCGGAGGCTATCTGCAAGGTGGGCGACGAGATCGAAGTATTCGTTATCCGAGTAAGCGACATTGACGGCGTAAAGCTCTCGAAGAAGAAGATCGACGCCATCAAGGGTCAGAAGATCGTCGAGGCCGCCTATGAGTCCGGCGACATCCTCGAGGGTAAGATAGTTGAGGCCGTTAACCGGGGCGTCATAGTATCTGTCAATGGCTGCCGGGTATTTGTACCCGCGTCCATGGCCAGTGAGAGATTTACGAGCGATCTTAGCACCCTTGTGGGCAACGATGTGCGTCTTAAGATCGTCAACATCCGCGAGGATCGCCGCGGCAAGAAGTTTGTCGGCTCCATCAAGGAGGTAGCCGTCATGGAGCGCAAGGCCAAGGCCGACGAGTTCTGGGCCAACGTTGAGGAGGGCAAGCACTATACCGGCACCGTAAAGACCCTTACAAAGTTCGGCGCGTTCGTGGATATTGGCGGCGTGGACGGCCTTATCCACATCACTCAGCTCAGCTGGCTCCGTATAAAGGATCCCTCCGAGGTGGTCAAAGTCGGTGATGTAGTTGATGTTTATATCATTAAGGCCAACAGGGAAACCAACAAGGTCTCTCTTGGCTTCCGCAAGGTAGAGGACGACCCCTGGGTTATCGCGAAATCCAAGTTCCAGGTGGGCGACGTTATCCCTGTAAAGGTAGTGCGCCTTGTACAGTTCGGCGCTTTTGTTGAGCTTATCCCTGGCATTGACGGCCTTATCCACATCTCTCAGATCGCGGACAAGCGCATCAACAAGCCCTCTGACGAGCTTACTGTGGGCGAGACTATCAGCGCCAAGATCACTGATATCGACTGGGAAAAGAAGAAGATAGGTCTTTCTATCAGGGCTTTGCTTTCTCCCGATACGGCTGAGATCCCCTCTATGGCCGCCGCCGAGGCTCCCGCCGTGGAAGCTCCTGTTGAGGAGTAAAAAAGGACTGTAAAAAAACTTGCTCTGTAACATGGATGCACGAGGGGCCGGCTGAAAAATCGTGCGGAACGGCTGAAAATCAGCTCTCGCAGGCGGCAGGCGAAGCCTGCTGCCGAGAAAGCCCTCCCGACGGCGTACACAGGTACGCCGA
>CANQKL010000151.1 GCA_947624455.1 uncultured Clostridia bacterium | reverse complement strand
GGTAGAAATATTGGTTTTGTCATGACAAAACCAATATTTCGTAAGCGAAAGCGCCCGCCAGCGTGACGCTGGACCCAGAACACTAAATGTCAATCTCTATCTTATATAACTTCGCAGAATAACATAAGTCTTTGGATGAAACGGCACGTTTCCGGAAGGGGGTTACGCTGGGGAAACCGTTCGGGTTGCCCCAGCGATCCAGACCGTTAGGTCTGGGCCTTAGACTACATCACGACTGGCTGTAATTGTCTACCCTCCAGCGCCGCGTCAACTGCTGGCAGCAGCAGCTCCCAGCGGGCCACCATTGAGTTTGGCTTGCTTACGGGATCGTCCTGTGCGTAGGGTACAAGATATACGTTTTTACAGTTCATCAAAAACCCTATATTTTTTGCCGAGGCTCCAAGAGCGTCGTTGGTGGATGGAGCCAGGATCACCGGGCAGCGGTTGCGCAGGGTGGATTTGGCGGCCATTGTCACGCTGGTGTCCGTTATCCCGTGGGCCAGCTTGCCAAGGGTATTTCCTGTACAAGGCGCGATGAGCAGGGCGTCCAGCAGCTTTTTAGGGCCGATAGGCTCCGCTTGGGCAATGGTAAGGATGGCTTTTTTCCTACAAATGTCCTCGATTTCCGCAACAAAATCCGCGGCCTTGCCAAACCTTGTGTCGGTGGAGGCGGAATTTTGGCTGAGTATGGGGATCAGTTCCACGCCACTGCCCGAAATATGGCGCATTTCATCAATAACCTTGCGAAAGGTGCAGAATGAGCCAGTCAGGGCAAAGCCCAGCTTTATCTGAGTAAGATCCATTTTTAATCACCAGCTTCCCTGAAAATGTTGTAGATTGTTTCCTTAATAATCTCTCCCGCGGTGATCGGAGCGACCTTTCCAGGCAAGCTGAGGGCGCGGATGACGCTGACACCTATTTCGCCGGCGGTTTCGGCGTCAACTCCGCCTCCGCTGCCGGCCAGGTCGATTATGAGACCGCCTCGCATATTTGCCAGCACTGCCTTGTCGATTATCTTTGCGGGAACAGTGTTGAAAATAACATCGGCGATGGCCGCGGCCTCAGGCAGCAGGGAGTAGGGCGCGGCGGTTAGGCTGGCGGCGCGGATCAGGGCAAAGTCCGAGGGCTTGCGGGCAAAGACAGTGACCTTAGCGCCCAGGTCCCGAAGTATTTTGGAGAGGTATTTGCCTATTCTGCCATAGCCGGTTACTATCGCGTTGGCCCCGTGGAGGGTTATGGGCAGCTCCTCCATGGCTATCTGTACCGCTCCTTCGGCGGTAGGAATGGCATTGGCTATTTCAAATTCCTCCCGGGTCAGGTAGTCTACATAGGGAATGTCGTAGACCTCCAGCATAGCGCGGGCCTTTTCCCCTATTTTGCCGCCCAGCAGGAGCTGACGGTCATTCATCAGCCGGAACAGATCCTTCATAAGTATGGGCCGAAGCAGCTGCGGCGCGCTGACTGTCTCGCCGTCAGTGGAAACCGGAAGCCCAAGCACCACGATATCCGCCCCGCCAAGGGCGGTTTTCAGCGCCATATCCTCAGTATAGCGGCGAACCTCATGACCGTCCCTCTGCATGGAGGTGCAGAGTCGGTCTATTCGGGCGTCGCCGCCGATAACTAAAATTTTACCCGACATATATATTACGGAAACGGAAGATCCGCTTCCTCCTCCCTTCATTGATTTATCCTCCCTATATACTATGCGACCGGAATAATTTTGGCACAGAAAAAAGCAAAATCCGACGGTTCTCCCTTAATCTTACATTTGTATTACAGATTGTGCAATTTATTGACATTTTTGTAAATTTGTGCTAAATTTAATATATGTAGAAATAACGCATATTGAAAGGAATGTTGTTTATGTATTCGACATCGCAAGGAATAACAACTCTCATCATAGGTGTCATTGCTTTGGTATCAATGTGGGTTCTGTTCGTAAAGGCTGGCGAAAAGGGCTGGAAGGCTATTATCCCCGTTTATAACAGTTATATAGCCTATAAGTTGTTTTGGAAAAAGTCCATGTTTTGGGTAGCACTCATAATGAGTTTTCTCGTTTTTGGAATAACCATTGGCGAGTATGCCGCTCATATGGACGATATGGTCAATATTTTCTACACGACGGCAAACGATATGGGTATATCCACTGATGTTCTTATGGACGGAAACCTGAATATGACTGAAGAGGAAATACAGCAGGCAGCCAGAGATTATACCAATCGGCTTGATTACGAGTTGGAAAACGGCGAGGATAACCCTGTTATCGACGCTTTTGCCGATGCTACTAAGAACGTGACTCCTTTGGACATCTTACTCATGCTTCTGGTCGCTATCCTCAGCATAGCGCTGTTTGTGATTGGGATTATGTACTGTTACAATGTGTCCAAGTCCTTTGGACACGGGGCGGGATATACCTTAGGGCTTATCTTCCTGAGTCCCATATTCCTGCTCATTCTTGCCTTCGGCAAGTCTCAGTATGTGGGGCATGGCGGAGCGTCTGCCGCCGAGGCTGAATAACGAAAAAGGGCTGTAAAAAAAGTCGCGCAGATCGGCGTCGGAACAAGCGTTGCATCGCTTGTTCCGATTTTTTTCAAAATCAGAACAATGGCTCGCGCCGCTGTTCCTCCTTTTCCCCACAAAATCGGCTTCGCCGTTTTGCGGGGACCCCATCTTTGCTGAAATTATTAATTTAAAGCAAAATTGGACGTTATGTAATCGCTTTACAAAAACTGAATAATTTATTAATGTAGAAAATTCGCCCTTATGAGCGAATTTTCTCATTTTATGCCCTTGGACTACGAACGAAATATCTACCTTTCAGACGAAAAAATTTAAAAAAATTTTAAAATTTTATGGAACTTTTTCGCGGTTTTTACGTCTAATATATAAAAGCCTATATAAACACCAAAGAAAGGACGGAAAATTTATGAAAAAGCTTATAGTGGCGATACTGGCGGCGATAGCGGCGGCTTCGGCGGCTTCGGCGGCTTCGGCCGAAACGGTCGGCGGCGGAGGCGTGGGCTATTGCGGCAACGACGACATTTTGTGGAGCTTCGACGGCGAGACACTTCGTCTTACCGGGAGCGGCCTTATGGCGGACTATTACAGTGCGGGCCTTGTACCCTGGTACCCCTATGTTGAGGATATCGTCAGCGTCGAGGTGGGGGAGGGCATTGTTACCGTAGGCGAGAACGTCCTTATAAATATGAGCGGAGTTAAAGAAATTATTTTGCCCGCTACCCTGACCGAGCTTAGGGGCAAGCATATTTTCTCAGGGTGCAACAGCTTGGAGACGGTAAACATTCCTGCCGGTATCAGCAGCTTGGACAACGTCGATTTTGACAATTATTATTTGCACGGCACAAGCTTCAATGTCAGCCCCGACAACCGGTGGTTTTCCAGTGAGAACGGCATCCTCTTTGACATGGATAAGACCGTGCTTATCCACTATCCCGTCGGCGGCGGGGAAAGCTATAAAATTCCCGCCACGGTGACAAAAATATGCGACAACGCCTTTGAATACGCGGAGTTCAGGAGCGTGACCCTGCCCGCCGGACTTAAGACTATCGGCGACAGCGCGTTTTATGGCTGCGAAAAGCTGGAGGATATTTCTTTTCCGGCTGGTCTTGAGCGGATAGGGGACATGGCCTTTTGCGGCTGCGATTCCATCAAAAGTGTGAACATACCTTCCGGGACAGTGGGCGACGGAGCTTTCAGCGGCTGCCATGCGCTGGAGAACGCCGTCCTGCCTCAGGGCCTTTACACGCTGGGACACCGCGCCTTCGCTGGCTGTTCCAATCTTAAGTCTGTGTATCTGCCCTGGGGTCTGAACTCCATTGGGGGCTCGGCTTTCAGTAACTGTTCCAGCCTTGAGAGTGTTGACATTCCCGACACGGTAATAGCTTTGGGCTTCGCCAGCTTTTATAACTGCTCCAGCCTCAAATCCGTGACCGTACCCGACAGCGTTATCGCCATGGGCGGCTCTAATTTTGAGCTGTGCGCCAAGCTTGAGAACGTTGTCCTCCCCGCCGGTCTGGACAAGCTGGGGGACAGTATGTTCCGGGACTGTGTGAGCTTGAAATCCATCACTATCCCCTCGAACGTCAAGATTATCGCAAATACGGTCTTTGAGGGCTGCACGAGCCTGACTGAAGTGACCGTACCCGATGGAGTAACGGATATGTACACCGGCGTTTTCATGGACTGCGCTAACCTTTCCGACGTGTACCTGCCAGACAGTCTGGCGACTATGCAGGGGCCGAGCATTTTTGGCGGCTGCCCCAAAGTGACGCTCCACGCCAGCTCCGGCAGCCGGGGCGCGCTGTACGCCCGGGAATGTGGACTCTCCCTTGTAAATTAGCAGCGGTCTTGCGGGAACAACCCGAACGGTTTTTCCCGCAGAACCCTTTTCCGGAAACGTGCCGTTTCATCCATAGCTTTATGTTATTCTGCGAAGTTACATAGGTTTGTAGATTGACATTTTGCGCTTTGTGTCCAGCGTCACGCTGGTGGGCGCTTACGCTTACGAAAAATCAATAGATTGATTTTTCTACCCCGATTATAGTATAAAATCTCGGGTACACGCCCCGAGATTTT
>CANQKL010000150.1 GCA_947624455.1 uncultured Clostridia bacterium | reverse complement strand
AGTACTTGTCAACGCCGCCCACCATCAGAAGCTGCTTAAAGATCTGGGGCGACTGGGGCAGGGCGTAGAAGGTACCCGTATGCACCCGGCTGGGAACCAGGTAATCCCGAGCGCCCTCGGGAGTGGATTTGCAGAGCATGGGCGTTTCCACGTATATGAAATCCTTGCTGTCGAGGTAGTCGGAGGCCGCCTTCTGCACCGCGTGACGGAACCGGAGATTCTTCACCATCGCCGGCCGGCGCAGATCAATATAGCGGTAGCGCAGGCGCAGATCCTCCCTCACGGCCTGATCGTCGTCAGGGTTAAAGGGCAGGCTGGCGGCGGCTGAAAGCACCTCCAGCTTTGTGGCCATAAGCTCGATGGTGCCGGTCTTGAGCTTGGGGTTATAGGTCTCCTGATCCCGGCGGCGTATGCGGCCGGTGACGGCGATGACCGTCTGATTGCGCAGCCCCTCGGCGGCGGCAAAGTCGGCGGGGCTGAGGTTTTGCATATTGAACACCACTTGAAGTGTCCCCTCCCTGTCCCGCAGGTCGATGAAAATGACTCCGCCCATATCCCGCTTGGTCTGGACCCAGCCGCAGGCGGTTTGCTCGGTATCTATCTGGGCCTCGGAGAGAAGCCCGCAATAATAAGTTCTGTACATAGGAACCACTCCTGTAGACAATATATCTATATTATATTACCTCAAAACGGCAGCGGTTGTCAAGAGGGAGCGCGATTTTTCTCAAAAAAATTTGCCTCTCCCTTGAAAATCGTAAACTACAATCTCCATTACAGGTTGACAATCCGGCCTATTTGTGATATACTAAGACGACGGAAAGGGAGCGATGTAATGTCAACGAAGGAAAAGGTTTTAGAGCTGCTGGCCGCCGCGCCGGAAGGGATGAGCGGGGAAAGGCTGGCCCGCAATCTGGGCGTGAGCCGGGCGGCGGTGTGGAAAGCGGTACGCGCCCTGAAGGCTCGGGGCTGTGAAATAGAGGGAGTGACCAACCGGGGCTACAGGCTGCTGCGCGGGGCGGACGAGCTCAGCGCCGAGCTTATAAGCGCGGGCTGCGGCCTTCCGGCGGAGGTGTTCGCGGCCCTGCCCTCCACAAACATAGTGGCTCGGGAGCGGGCGGCCCAGGGAGCCGCCCACGGGACAATAATCGTCGCCAACACCCAAAGCTCCGGTCGGGGAAGGCGGGGGCGCAGCTTTGTCAGCGGAGGGCTGGGGGTGTACATGACAGTGGTGCTGCGGCCCCGAATCCAGGGGGCCGGAGCGGCGCTCATCACCACCGCCGCGGCGGTCGCCGTCAGGGAGGCGGTGCTGGAGGTCTGCGGCAAGGACTGCGCCATAAAGTGGGTCAACGACCTGTACCTCGGCGGCAAAAAGGTCTGCGGCATCCTCACCGAGGCCGTCTCCGAGGTGGAGAGCGGCGAGATACGCTCAATGGTGGTCGGCATAGGCGTAAACTTTCGGGGAGTAGCCGCCGACTTCCCCCCGGAGCTGAGGGAAAAGGCCGGCTTCGTGCTGGAGCCGGGCGAGGGAGAGGCCCAGCGCAACGAGCTTATCGCCCGCATCGCCTCGCGGCTGCTGGAACGGGCCGAACAGCTCGAGAGCCGGGAGTTCATGGAGGAATACCGGGCCAACAGCTTAGTCCTGGGCCGCAGGATAGAGTTCGTCCGCGGCGGACGGACCTATGTGGCCACGGCGGTGGATATCGACGACGACGGGGGCTTGCGGATACTGCGTGACGACGGCGTGAGAGAGACTATAAACGCCGGCGAGATCTCCGTAAAAATCTAAAAATCGCGCAGACCGTCCAAGGGCTAAAATGATATTTAAGCAATTTTGAATATTGAAAGTAGAATAATAAATTAAGGAAGAACAGCGGCGCGAGCCTTTGTTCCAACGCTGTTCTGCACGATTTTTTTGAACAGCCCCAGTGCCTCAAGGTTACATATTGCGTTCTTTTTACAGCCCAAAAATTTTTTGAAATTTTTTTAAAAAACATGGAACTTTTTTTAATTTTTTTCGTCTAATATACGTAACGCATATAAAATTGCAAAATTGTGTACGGAAAGGATGAAGTAAATTGAAAATCAAAGCTCTTTTTGCCGCCGCGGCGGCAGCGCTGACTATGGCCGCGGTTCCGGCTATGGCCGCTGAAACTGTAAAGGTATCCCTGCCCGCCTTCGACGTGACCCTCAACGGCGTAAAGGTGGACAACGCCGACAGTCAGTACCCTCTCCTGGTCTATAAGGACGTCACCTATGTGCCCATGACCTGGAATTTGACCCAGTTCATGGGCCTTAAGACCCGCTTCGGCCCCCGCCCCCGGGGCGAGAACAGCGACAACGTGTTTTTCGTGGGCAACAGCGGAACCTACGCTGACAGTCTTGCGCCCTACGAGGCGGAAAGCCCCAACAAGGCCTCCGGCTATACCGCCCTTGTTGCGGACTACAAAATTTTTGTCAACGAGACCCAAGAGAACCAGGCCATAGACAATTCCGCCGAGGAATACCCCATACTGAACTTCCGGGACATCACATACTTCCCCCTCACCTGGAGGTTCATGCACGACAGCTTCGGCTGGGACTACAGCTTTGACGCGGAAAAGGGCCTTGTGATCGACAGCCGCGGCGCTTTTCGCCCGGTGCTTGATGAGTCGAATATCTGGATAACTTCCAATATTGGACGGGCCACGACCCAGATGAACTACGTCCACAACGATGACGAATATGTGGGCTTCCGCAACAGCACCTTTGGAGACGGAACGTTGGTTGTCTGGGGCCGCCGGGGACTGGGCGAGACTGTGGTCGATCTTGCCGACATCCTTTACAACCGGGCGCAAGATCCAAATTACAGAGCTATATCCTATTGGAACGCGGAGGGGAATCCCCTTAACGACTCCTCCGTTCAGCCCCGCATCGAGGGGGACATCTTTTACGTGCGCTGTGTCGCGCAGTATTCCGAGGGCGTAGGTCAGCCCGAGCAGTACGAGACTTACGACCTTGAGATCGACCTTTCCGCTAAAGAGCTGGTATCTGTCCGCAAGGTGGATATGGGAAACTGAGCCGAACAGGTATGAAAGGTTAAAACAGCCGCCCTCCTTCTCCGGGCGGGACGAACGCGTTACCGTCCCGGCCCGGAGAATTTTTTTAATCGGGGGAAGCGGTCAGCTCTGTCGGCCAAGCTTTAACGTGAGCCGGATAAAACGTGGGCGCGGAGGCGAAAAATCATTTCCCCACCGGGCAAAACGTCCGCCCGCGTCATAAATATGAACAAATAGACCTCCGTCATGACGGGGTTTTTTTATGAAGAATGCCGTTTTTTTTTATTTTAAAATAATCTATTGACTTCTTAAATTTGCTGTGTTATGATATCTTCTGGAATTTAATTCTGATATGGTTTTAACCGGTTTCATGATATTAAGAGGTGCAATTATGGTATTGGAGAAGCCTACAGAGGTAAACACCATGGACATCAAAGCCGACGCTTATTTATTTGTACACTTTATCGACAAAAAACACAACACCCCCATGAGCGAGCAGATATATTTTTCCGTCAGCAAGGACGGTGTAAACTGGGAGACTCTCAATGGCTGCGCGCCGGTACTCACCTCCAACGTGGGCGAGTGCGGGGTTCGCGACCCGTTTATCATCCGCGCTGCCGAGGGTGACAAGTTCTATATTGTGGGTACCGACCTTAACGTCCATCTCCGTGACGACGGTTGGAAAATGGCAACTATCAACGGCAGCAGGAGCATCCTGGTTTGGGAGAGCGCCGACCTTGTGAACTGGACGGACGTGCGGATGTGCCGCATAGCTCCCGAGGACGCGGGCTGCGCCTGGGCGCCGGAGGTCATTTACGACGAGGAAAGCGGAGACTATATGGTGTTCTGGGCTTCCCGATCACTCAAGGACGGCCGCCGCAAGTGCCGGATGTATTACAGCAAGACCCGGGACTTCAGGCATTTTACCCCCGCTCAGCTCTATATCGAGCGGGAGAGCGACGTTATCGACACCACCATTGTCCAGAGCGGCGGCAAATATTACCGCTTCAGCAAGGATGAGACTGTGAAGGTCATCACTATGGAAGTGGGCGACAGCTTGCTGGGGGATTTCCACCGGATAAAGTCCACTATGGACGGCGTCAAGGGCGTTGAGGGGCCGGAGTGCTTCCGCCGCAAGGACGGAAAGTGGTGCCTTATCGTGGATCGCTACGCCAAGAGCAAGGGCTATTGCGCCTATGTCTGCGACGATCTTGCCAGCGGCTCCTTTGTCCGCTGCCGCAAGGACTTCAATTCGGACGTAAAGCTCCGTCACGGCGGGGTCATACCCATTACTCAGGAGGAGTATGACCGACTGGTAGAAGCTTACAGAAAATAACACGGAAAAAGTGGGGCTGTAAAAAAATGGCGCAGACCGTTCAAGGGCTGGAAGTCATTAAGTAAGCCAAATTTATGTATTGTTAAATCCGGTGATAAAATCAAATTTATGAATTGATGTAGAAAAACCGCCTTTTTACGAGAAAAAGACGGTTTTTCTTTTATTTTATGCCCTTGAACTACGAACGAAAATCACCGCTCGGCGGCGTCGGAGCAAAGCCTGTCTTTGCTCCGACGCTTT
>CANQKL010000149.1 GCA_947624455.1 uncultured Clostridia bacterium | reverse complement strand
CCATATTTCGCTAAGCTCAATCTGACCTTGCAGGACGTGAACATGAACGATATTGAACGCTATTACAAGTGCAAGGCCACGTCCGGCAGGTTGGACGGCAAGGAAGGCGGCTTATCCCGGTCAAGCATTGAAAAGCACAAGGCCGTATTGAGCCGTATGTTGGGAGATGCAATGCGGGAGCCTTTCAATCTCAAAGACAACCCATGCCGTTATGCAAAAATCCCAAAGTCGGCGGTAAAATGCGAAAAGCACATAACTTTTTATACAGTGGAGCAATGTAGGCGGCTATTAGAGGTCACTGCCGGAACACCACTACACGACATGATTTACCTCACATTTATGTACGGGCTTAGGCGCAGCGAACTGATGGGGTTGAAATGGGACGCAATAGACTTTAGTGGTGGCACAGTTTCAATAAATCATACTGTCGTTGTCCATAACATCGTTGTTGAAAAAGACAAAACCAAAAATGCAAGCAGCAACAGGACTTACCCGATCCTTGACGACGTTATGCCTCTGCTGTTAAGAATAAAAGCTGCCCAAAACGAAAATAGGGCTTTTTTCGGCAACTGCTACAACAATTCCGGATATATCTTCACAAAGGAGGACGGCTCGCCCTACTATCCTTCCTATCCGTCCCACGAGCTTGCGAAGGTTCTCAAAAGGAATGACCTACCATATGTTCGCTGGCACGATCTCCGACACTCCTGCGCTTCAATGCTCCTTGAAAAGGGTTGGAATATGAAAGACATTTCGGACTGGCTCGGGCACTCTGATATTGGAACCACCATGAACATCTATGCTCACCTTGATATGGCTCACAAGCGTAAAATGGGAGAAAAACTGATCGGAGTGCTTAATTAGCATTTTTAGACAATTTTTAGACAAACGGCTTTTTGCCACCAATTTTTTTACAAACGAAAAATCCCCGAAGCCGCATAGCTTCGGGGAAAATCGCTGGTGCGCCATCAGGGACTCGAACCCTGGACACCCTGATTAAGAGTCAGGTGCTCTACCAACTGAGCTAATGGCACATAATTTAATTCTTGGCAATTACTTGTCCATGCAACCTGAACGCTTAATCCCGTTCAAATCACCAACAGTGCTATTATAGCATAGAAGCAAGGGATTGTCAATACTTTTTTTAATTTTTTTAAAAAAAATTACGTGCAGGACAGCATTTTATCTGTCCTGCACCAGTTACCCACTCTTGTCTACAATACGAGCTTTATATGCACTATTACTCGCTCGATCAGAACCGCAGCCTCGGCCCGGGTCATCTCGTCTGTGGGATTCAAATATCCATCCTCATCCCCGCGCAGTAGCTTAGCGCGTACCACAGAGGCCATGGTTCCCTCGGCGTAATCGCTGATCTCATCACTGTCAGGATAGTCCGCCAGCACCTCCAGCGGAGCCTCGTCCATCTTATCGAGATAATGCAGGGCCCGGTACACAAAAGCGCTTATATCCTGACGGCTAACAGTGGAGTCGGGATTAAATTTTCCATCGTCGCCCCCCAGAGCTATCCCCTTCTTTTTCGCTACGCTTATCTCCTTTGCATAGGGATAATCCTCCGCTACGTCAGGGAAATTGTCCCCGCCGCCAGTAAACTTCGCCGCCCGAATCAGCATGGCTATGAATTCGCCGCGGGTCACGCTTTTAGCTGGCTCAAAGCTTTCACCGGCAATGCCGTCCATTATTCCTAAACGCCCCAGCGCGCCTACGGCTATCTCGGCCCAGCTGTAATCGTCCATATCGTTATACGGGGTCGCTGGCTTGCGTTCCTCAATTATAACCGTATTTTCACGGTTGGCCTCGCCGCTGATGGACAGCTCGAGATCCTCAGTCTCCAAATCATACATATACTTGCCCTCGGGAGTGGCCCGCATCCGGCCGACCATGACCTCCCTGCCCTCCTCCGGCCGTCCCAGGCGAACGGCAAAATCGCCGCCAGTTTTAGCCACGAACAGCAGAGAACAAAGGAGATCTTCATCACAGCCGTGAAGGCTCAGATCCGCGGCGTCGAACTGGAAGGTTCCGTCCTCGTTACTGAATTTGTTATATATAATGCTGAAACCGTCATCCTTGTACACCGGAGCAACGAGTTCTGCTACAGCGGGGTCGAAGGTTCCAGTCACGCTGTATGTCAGATAACCGTCGTAATCGCCGTCAATCATTATCTGCACCAAAAACTGATCCCCGGCCTGAACCGCGTCGGCGGTGCAGACCGCTACGACCCTGAAATCCGCTTCGCTCTCCGCCCCAAGCACGCACAGGGGCATAATCAGCAGGCAGAGGGCCGTAAAAATCGAAACAAGCTTTTTCATACCATACTCCATTCCGCCGCCTTAAAGCGGCACACACCGCCAGATGAAAGCGGCTTTTTTACTTATTTAAAGTACTCCACGCCGCTCTCAAAGATAAACTGATCCTTGTCGCCTATGATATTCTTGGCGACAAAGTCTCCCTTTCGCTCACTGTGGCCCATCTTTCCAAGTATACGTCCGTCGGCGCTGGTAATGCCTTCAATAGCGTCAATGCTGCCGTTGGGGTTAAAGGCGATGTCGTGGGTGGGCTTGCCGTCGGGATCCACATAGCGGGTGGCAATCTGTCCGTTCGCCCGGAGCTTTTCCACCAGAGCGGCGTCGGCCACAAAGCGGCCCTCGCCGTGAGACACAGGTATAGCGTGTACGCTGCCAAGCTCCGCCTTGCTAAACCACGGGCTGAGTTTGCTGACTACCTTGGTGTAAACCATCTGCGAAACATGGCGGCCAATGTTGTTGAAGGTCAGGGTCGGGCAAGTCTCGTCCATGTCCCTGATCTCGCCATAGGGTACAAGCCCCAGCTTTATCAAAGCCTGGAAGCCGTTGCAAATGCCCAGTATAAGGCCGTCGCGGTTATTGAGCAATTCCATGACGGCGTCCCTCACAAGAGGACTGCGGAAGGCCGCGGCGATGAATTTGCCGCTGCCGTCCGGCTCGTCGCCGCCGCTGAAGCCGCCGGGGAACATTATCATCTGGCTCTCCCCTATCTTTTTGGCAAACTCCCGAAGGGAGTCCTGAACATAGGACTGGGAAAGGTTATTGAAAACGCACACCTCGGGCTGAGCGCCGGCCTTGATAAACTGACGGGCGCTGTCATACTCACAGTTGGTGCCGGGGAAAACGGGAATGAATACCTTCGGCTTCGCAATCTTATTTTTCGCCACATGGACGGATCTTTTGCCGTATAGGTAATCGGAGAGAGGCGTTTCCTCCTCCCGAGCCTTAGTGGGGAAGATGCGCTCCAACGGAGCCTTCCAGGCCTCAAGCGCGCCAGCGACTGTCACTGAGTTGACAGTTATCCCGCCGCCAGCGACTGTCTTTCCAAGCACAACGCCGCCGATTTCCGCAAAGAGGCCGCTGTCGCCTGTCTCGACGACAAGACCTCCGATCTCGGGGGCGAAAAGATCGCCGCCGTAACTTATATCTACGCCGATCCCGTTACCGAAGGTCATCTTGCTGACGGCCTCGCAAAGGCCGCCCATCTTTATAGCCGAGGCGGAAAGCGCCTTGCCCGCCTTGACGGCCTCATACATGGCGCTGTAGTTCCGGTGCAGGGCGTCAAAATCGGGAGTATCGTCCTCCAGCCGGGGCAGAGGCAGGTAAACTACATAGCTGCCCACGTTTTTGAACTCGGGAGAAAGGACCTGACCGGCGTTTTCGGTCACTATGGCAAAGGACACCAGCGTGGGCGGCACGTCCATGTCGCCGAAGGAGCCGCTCATGGAGTCCTTGCCGCCTATGGCGGCGGAGCCTATCTTCATCTGGGCGACATACGCGCCAAGCAGGGCGGAAAAGGGCTTGCCCCAGCGCTTTGGGTCGGAGCCAAGCCGCTCAAAGTATTCCTGGAAGGTAAGTCGTGTCTTGCTGTAATCGCCTCCCATAGCCGCAATTTTTGAAATCGACTCGACCACGGCATACATAGCCCCGTGGAAGGGACTGTTCGAGGTCAGGATCGGATTGTAGCCATAGGCCATGAGGGTCGCGGTAGTAGTCTCGCCCTCGCTGAGAGGCAGCTTGGCGGCCATGCCCTCGGCAGGAGTCAGCTGATACTTACCGCCAAAGGGCATAAGAACGGAGCTGGCTCCAATGGAGCTGTCAAACCGCTCGGAAAGTCCCTTCTGGGAGCAGACGTTCAAATCGCTCAGAGTTTCCAGCCACTTCCGGCTGAGGTCGCTGTATTCTGTCTTGGGGAACAGCTCGCCGGCAGGGGCCTGGGCATATATGTCGGCGTGCTTTTCCGCGCCGTTGGTGTTCAGGAAGTCGCGGCTGACGTCAACGATCGTCTTTCCCCGCCAGGTCATGCGCAGACGGTTCTTGTCGGTGACCACCGCCACAGCCGTCGCCTCGAGATTTTCCTTATTTGACTGGGCAATGAACTTTTCCACGTCCTCCGGCGCGACTACAACGGCCATGCGCTCCTGGCTCTCGCTGATAGCCAGCTCAGTGCCGTCCAGGCCCTCGTACTTTTTGGGTACGAGGTCGAGATTGATATCAAGACCGTCCGCCAGCTCGCCTATGGCGACGCTGACGCCGCCAGCGCCGAAGTCGTTGCAGCGCTTTATCATGCG
>CANQKL010000148.1 GCA_947624455.1 uncultured Clostridia bacterium | reverse complement strand
CCAGCCTGACGGAGCTTCCTGGACCGTTGGCGATAGGAGTTATACCCAAAGCGACCCGACCGGCGATCACACGGTAATTTTTGACGGCGGAGCCAATGTTACCGTTCGGGCTGCCGTGCCGGTTCCGACCGTAAATGACACCGGCTACGGACTTTTGGGCAGGATAGTTGACGAGAGCCATTTTTATCAGTTGGAGCTTAAGTCGGACAATGGCCGGCTTGTCTGGGCGATATGGCGGTGCGACGGATGGAATTGGCTGTGCCTCGCTTCCGGGCCATATGAGACCGAGGAAAGCGGCGTGACGCTGAGAATGGATATGGACGGCTCGGCGATAAGCGCCTATGCCTTGACCGGCGACAGGTGGCAGCCCCTCGGCGCCTGCTGCGACGCCGCGTATTCCGCCGGAAATATAGGCCTTCGCACTCACAATATTTCCGGCTCCTTTACCGATGTGTCGGCCTATGAGCTGACTGCCTCCTTCGGGAGAGACGGCGAAATCAAGGACATTATCGTGAGGGATGGGAAACTTGTTTCGGTTCAGGTGAACGCTCCTGAAAATGCGCTCGTTGTCGCGGCAAAATATTCTGACGGCGAGTCGCTTACGGAGTGCGTCCGCAGGGAGCTTAAGAATGGCCGGGCCGGATTTGGGATGGAGCTGGACGGCGGGCTTAGGCTGAGGGTGTGGAGCGATCCCATGGAGATGAAGCCGCTTTGTCCGTCACGCGACGTTAGGTAGACGTTAGGTAAAAGCCTGAGTAAAAAGGGAGACGGCACACCGTCTCCCGGAAAAGAAAAACGGAGCAGCTTTTATTGCTCCGTTTTTCTTATATAATTAGTTTATTCAATACCGGTGGTCCAGCCCATATTGTCGGGAAGCTTGCCCCACTGGATGCCGGTGATAGTGTCGTAAAGCTTGTGAGTGACAGGCCCGATCTCGCCATTGTTGATATAGGCTACCTGATTCTCATAGCGGAGTTCGCCAACGGGGGAGATAACGGCGGCGGTGCCGGTACCGAACACTTCTTCGAGCTTGCCGTCCTCGGCGGCCTTCATAACGTCCGCGATGGGAAGTCTGTCCTCGTTGACCTCGTAACCCCATTTCTTGAGCAGTTCTATGCAGGACATACGTGTAACGCCGGGAAGAACGGTGCCAACGGTGGGAGCGGTGTAAATTTTTCCGTCTATTTTGAAGAAGCAGTTCATGCTGCCGACTTCCTCAACATATTTATGCTCCACGCCGTCCAGCCACAAGGTCTGTTCATAGCCCAGATCGTGAGCCTTCACCTGAGAAATGAGAGAGGCAGCGTAGTTGCCGCCGCATTTGGTGAAGCCGGTGCCTCCGGGGCAGGCCCGAGTGTACTCGTCCTCAACGAAGATCTTTACCGGATTGATGCCGGTGGAATAGTAAGCTCCTACGGGCGAGCAGATTATGATGAACTTGTGAGTCTTAGATGTACGGACGCCCAAATGAGGCTCGGTGGCTATCACAAAGGGACGGATGTACAGGGAGGTTCCCTCGCTGTGGGGTACCCAGTCCTCTTCGACCTTAACGAGAGCTTTTACCGCTTGGACAAAATCCTCCTCGGGCATGGAGGGCAGACACATACGGTGGTTCGTGTTGATCATGCGCGCCGCGTTCTTTTCCGGACGGAACAGTCTAATGCTGTTGTCGGGCTGGCGGTAAGCCTTAAGTCCCTCAAAGGACTCCATCGCATAGTGGAAAACCATGGCCGCGGGATCGAGAACCAGCGGTTCGTAGGGGACGATGCGTGCGTCATGCCATCCAATGCCCTCGGTATGGTCAACGATGAGCATATGGTCGGTGTATATGGCGCCAAAGCCCAATTTGCTTTCATCTGTGGGCTTGGCCTTGGGGCTTGTAGTTTTTGTGATGGAAATGTTCATACTATGTACTCTCCTTCATTATCGTTTACTATATTATGCTCCTTTTTTTGCAAAAAATCCAGTCCCTTTTTGTAAAAAGGCAAAAAGAATTAAAAAAATTTTGCTTTTTGAGGTTTTTGATAAAAGCCTATTGACAAATTTTATTTAGTATGCTAATATTAGCATGCTAATATTTTGCTGGGAGGAAGATAAAGTGGAAAAACTCGGTAAAATTTTTGTGGACGTGACCCGTTATCACCGGTATATGACCCATAACGCCCTGAGCAAGCTGGGGCTTGGGCGGGGAATGCCGCCGGTACTGGAATACATTATCCACAATGACGGCTGTCGTCAGTCTGACATAAGCCGGGAAGGACACATGACCCCGGCCACGGCCACGGTAATGCTCCAGTCAATGGAAAAGAACGGCTATATCTCCCGTAAGGGGGACGAAAACGATCAACGCTGCATAAGGCTGTACATAACCGATGAGGGGCGCAGGGTGGCCGAACTGGGCAAGGAAGCGGTGGAAAGCTTCGACGACGAGTTCTTCGGCATCCTCAGCGAGGAAGATCGGGAAACTCTTGGGGCGCTGCTTATGAAGCTACACGACGCTATTGACGAAAAAATTGAAAAGAGTAAAAATTCTGGAAAGGAAAAACAGGTATGAAAAGATTTCTTAAATATCTCAACGGCGCCTGGCTGGCGGTGCTGCTGGCTCCGGCGATGATGATCCTGGAAGTTTACTGCGACCTGCGCCAGCCGGACATCATGGCGAACATAGTAGACGTGGGCATAAAGCAGAGCGCCGGCACAGGGTACATACTAAATCAGGGTATCCAGATGGTGCTGACCGCGCTGATAGGCTTTATCGGCGGCTCCGGCAGTCTTTATTTTGCCACTAAGGCCAGTCAGCACTTTGGATATAATCTGCGCAAGGAGGTATTCCACAAGATACAGGAATTCTCTTTTGCCAATATAGACCATTTTTCCAGCGCGTCTCTTGTGACCCGTAATACCAACGATATAGTTACGCTTATGATGATTGTCGGCATGGCTCTGCGTATGTTGGTTCGGGCGCCCATGACCTTCCTGGGCGGTATTGCCCACGCAATAGCTAT
The DNA here is from genome assembly GCA_947624455.1 of uncultured Clostridia bacterium. GTDB lineage: Bacteria > Bacillota > Clostridia > UMGS1883 > UMGS1883 > JAFLUQ01. The sequence goes on along the minus strand of CANQKL010000148.1, from coordinate 1,635 downwards.
CAACGCCGAACTCGCTCTGGTGCTGGCCGTTGCAATACCGCTGCTGCTCATAACCATATTTATTGTGGTGCGCAAGACCTTCCCTCTGTTCAGCCAGGTACAGTACAAGCTGGATAGAGTTAACGCCGTGATACAGGAAAACCTTACCGGTATCCGCGTAGTTAAGGCTTTTGACAGGGCCCAGCACGAAAACGACCGCTTCGGGGAGGCCAACAACGAGTATGTTCAGCTCTCCATCAGGGCCAATCAGATAATGTCCTTTATGATGCCCATAATCACCATGATAATGAACGTCACCGTGGTTTCCGTTCTCTGGCTGGGCGCAAAGCTGGTGGGAGCCAACGAAATGAAGGTCGGCGAGGTAAACGCTTTCATTCAGTATATAACCCGAATCCTGGGTTCTCTCACCATGATGAGCATGATGTTCATGAGCCTGTCCCGCGCTCAGGCCAGCGCCAAGCGTATCAGCGAGGTGCTGGATGAAGAGATAGATATTGTGTCTCCCGAGCGTCCCAAGGCCAGCGCTATTGAAAACGGCGGCGTTGAATTCAGGGACGTTTCCTTCCGTTACCGGGGAGCTGGCGGCAATCCGGCTATCCGCCATATCAGCTTTAAGGCCGAGCCTGGCGAGATAGTTGCTATCTTAGGCTCCACCGGCAGCGGCAAGTCCACCCTCGTCAACCTTATACCAAGACTTTACGACGCGACCGAGGGCGAGGTCCTCGTGGACGGCGTCAACGTCAAGGACTATGACGTTGAGGGCCTCCGCCGCGGCATAGGAATGGTTCTTCAGAACGTTATACTCTTTACCGGCACCATAGCCGACAACCTGCGCTGGGGCAAGGCCGACGCCACTGACGAGGAAGTGCGCGAGGCGGCGGCGATGGCTCAGGCCGAGGAGTTCATCAGCAAAAATCCCGACGGCTACGACGCCATGCTGGGCCAGATGGGCGTAAACTTCTCCGGCGGTCAGAAGCAGAGGCTTTCCATCGCCCGGGCCCTTATCAAGAAGCCCAAAATACTCATCCTTGACGACAGCACCAGCGCCGTGGATACCGCTACCGAGGCAAAAATACGGGCTTGCTTTAACCACCAGCTCAAGGATACCACTGTCATCATTATTGCGCAGCGCATCTCCAGCGCCCGCAATGCCGACAAGATACTTGTCATGGAAAACGGAGAAATAGTTGATTCCGGCACTCACGAGAGCCTGATGCAGTCCAGCGCGGTATATCAGGAAATATACTATTCTCAGCTTGAAAAGGAGGAGGCGTAATATGGGACCAAGAGGACCAAGACCCGGCGGGCCTGGCAGAGGGCCGGGAGGACCCGCCATGAGCGGCGAAAAAGCGAAAAATTCTAAAGGCACAATAATCAGGCTGTTGAAATACCTTGCCAAATTCAAGGGCAGCATGATAATAGTGGTAATTCTTGTCTGTCTTAGCACCGTGGCGAATCTGGGCGGCACCTATTGCCTCAAGCCTATAATTGACGCCATAAGCGCGATCGGCGACGTGAACGAGGCCACAGGACTGGTCGTCACCCTTGCCGACCAGAGCGGAGCGATAATTCGGGGTATCGTCACCCTGCTTGCCCTGTATTTCCTGGGAGCTGTGGCGAACTGGGGACAGTCAT
>CANQKL010000147.1 GCA_947624455.1 uncultured Clostridia bacterium | reverse complement strand
TTCTCTTTCCGGTTTAGAGTTTGCCGCTGGGATACCCGGCGCTGTCGGCGGCGGCGTAATAATGAACGCTGGAGCCTACGGCGGTGAGCTAAAGGATGTTGTGGAGGCTGTGTCCTTTGTGGGCCCCGATGGAAAGGAGTACGTGGCAAGCCGCGAGGAGATGGAATTTGGCTACCGCAGCAGCGCCCTTCAGGACAGCGGATGTATTGTCACCGGCGTTTCCTTTGCCCTGCACCCAGGCAAAAAGGAGGACATAGCCGAAAGGATGAAGGAACTTAACCGCCGTCGGAGGGAAAAGCAGCCGCTGGAATATCCCAGCGCGGGCAGTACATTTAAGCGGCCGGCCGGTCATTTTGCCGGCGCCCTGATAGAGGACGCGGGGCTTATGGGCTATACCGTGGGCGGCGCCGCCGTCAGCCAGAAGCACGCTGGCTTTGTTATAAATAAGGGCGGCGCCACCGCCGCCGATGTGTTGGCGGTAATGGATCATGTGATAAAAACAGTATACGATAAATCGGGCGTAATACTTGAACCCGAGGTCAAAATATGGGGCGGAAACTCATAAAAAAGCGATTACTACCGCTTTTGACCGGACTATGGTAAAGCGCGCAGCCGCCATTTATGAAAAGACGCGCGCTTTTTCGTTATAAACTGGAAAAACGGAGGCTTAAAAAATGAGATTTGTCATAATCACCGGTATGAGCGGAGCGGGTAAGACTCAGGTCATGCACTTTATGGAGGACATTGGCTATTACTGTATAGACAATATGCCGCCCATATTCATCAGCACCTTTGCGCGGGCCTGCTATAACGAAAAAAATCTACAAAACGTGGCTATAGTTACCGATATCCGCAGCGGCGATATGTTTGACGATATCGAGAAAGAGCTGGACGCTCTGCGGGCCGAGGATTTTCCCTTTGAGGTTTTGTTCCTCGAGGCCAGCGAGGCCACTATAATCAAGCGGTACAAGGAAACTCGCCGCAGTCATCCTATGAGCGCGGACGGCCGCATTGCCGATGGCATTGAAAGAGAGCGGGAAAAACTCCGGGGCCTGCGCCAGCTTGCCAATCACATCATTGACACCAGCAACCTCCTGACCCGCCAGTTGAAAAAAATCGTCACAGACCTTTACGGCGATGAGGAAAAGGACTATTTCATGGTGGAGTGCCGGTCTTTCGGCTTCAAGTTTGGCATACCTTCCGACGCCGACCTTGTGTTTGACGTGCGTTTTCTGCCCAATCCCTTTTATATCGAAAATCTTAAGCACCACAACGGCCTCGAGGCTCTTGTGCGGGACTATGTCATGGACTTTCCACAGTCGTTGAAATTTCTGGATATGCTGTATGAAATGGTCTCCACCCTCATTCCCCATTATATGGACGAGGGGAAAACTCAGTTGGTCATTTGTATCGGCTGCACAGGCGGCCATCACCGCAGCGTCACCATTACCGAGGCGCTCGCCAAGCTCCTGTCTCAGAATGGAACCAAGGTCACCGTTACTCACAGAGATATTGAAAGGTAGTCTATATGTCTTTCTCATCGGATATAAAAAAGGAACTCTGCGCAATTAATGAGAAAAACCCTTGCTGCCGCCGGAGCGAGTTGGCGGCAATTCTCCTTTTTGGCGGAAGTTTTGGCTCGGACGTTACGCTTCGGGCTGAGAGGGCCGACGTTTTCCGGCGTATTTGCGGCCTGCTTAAAAAAGTTTTGGGAATGACGGAGATTCAGGAGGAGCCGGACATCCGCGTACCCGCCGACCTGCTTGACGAACTGGGCCTATACCCCGAGGGGGCCGATGTGTCCATCGACGAGGAGGTTTTTGACAAGGACTGCTGCAAGCGGGCCTTCTTTCGAGGGGCCTTCCTTATGGCGGGGACTGCCGCGGATCCGAGGAAAAATTACCGGCTCGAGCTTTTTGCTTATAATGAAACAGTGGCCTCTTTGGCCTCGGAAATGCTGGAAAGCTTTGGCCTGAGTCCAGGGAACGTCCGCCGCAAGAACTATTATGTGATTTATCTTGAGGATTACGAATCTGTCAGCGATTCCCTGGTGATCATGGGGGCGCAGAAATCCATGCTTAATTTGTCCTATATTCAGATAGAAAAGGACATCAGCAACGAAAATAACCGACGCAACAATTTTATGATAGCCAACATGGACAAGGCTATGACAGTCTCCGCCAATCAGTGCGCGGCCATCGACGAGCTTGCCCGCACAGGTATGCTGGAGACCCTTGACGAAGGCCTCAAAGCTGTTGCCTATGCCCGGGCCGAGCATCCCGAGATGAGCCTGAATGAACTGGCCCAGCTTACCGGCGTCAGCAAAAGCACTCTCAGCCGGAGGCTGAATAAGCTGCTGGAGCTGGGAAATCCCCAAAGCGGCGGTAAGGAATAGATTATGCACAGGTTTATGTGCAGCGCTGGCCGCCGGTTTTATAGGAAATATTATTTTGAAGAAAGCAAAACGTAAGGATTGATTCCACTAAAGAGGTGATAATATGTTCACTCATCTCCACGTCCACAGCGAATACAGCCTTCTTGACGGAATGTGCCGGGTCAGCGAGCTGCCCAAGCGGGCCAAGGAGCTGGGCATGACCTCCGTGGCTCTTACCGACCACGGGGTAATGTACGGAGCCGTGGACTTTTACAAGGCCTGTAAGGCCGAGGGCGTAAAGCCAATTATCGGCTGCGAGATATACACCGCCCGGGATATGTACAACAAGCGGGGCCGTGAGGACAACGCTACCAACCACCTTGTACTCCTGTGCAAAAACGAGGAGGGCTATAACAACCTTATCCAGATCGTTTCAGCCGGGTGGGTGGACGGCTTCTATTACAAGCCCCGTGTGGACAGGCACATACTTGAAAAGTACCGGGGAGGACTTATCGCCCTTTCCGCCTGTCTGGCGGGAGAAATACCCCAAGCGCTGCTGAGGGGAGATGAAAAAACCGCCCGCCAGGTTGTGGAGTACTATAAGGACTTGTTCGACGAGTTCTATATAGAGCTTCAGGATCACGGCCTTGAGGATCAGAAGCGGCTGAACCCTCTGCTCATCAAGCTTGCCAATGAGACTGGCACTCCAATGGTGGTCACAAACGATTCTCACTACCTGACCAAGGCGGACGCCAAAAATCAGGACGTACTCCTCTGCATCCAAACCGGCAAACAGCTCAGCGATACTGATAGGATGCGATTTGGCACCCAGGAGTTTTACCTTAAAAGCGAGGACGAGATGCGCTCACTTTTCCCCAGCCTCCCCGAAGCCTATGACAATACGGCTAAAATAGCGGAAAAGTGCGAGTTTGAGTTCAAATTTGGGGAACGTCATCTGCCCCGCTACGATGTGCCAGAAGGTTACACCGCCGAAGGTTATCTGCGAAAGCTCTGCGATGACGGGCTGATCGAGCGTTACGGCGACAAGGCGGAGAGCCACCGGGAGCGGCTGGAGTATGAGCTTAGCGTCATAACCTCCATGGGCTTTGTGGACTACTACCTCATTGTGTGGGATTTCATAAACTATGCAAGGAAAAACGGTATCCCCGTGGGCCCAGGCCGGGGCAGCGGCTGCGGCAGCATCGCCGCTTATTGCCTTCACATAACCAATGTGGAGCCTACTCAGTACAATCTGGTATTCGAGCGGTTCTTGAACCCCGAGCGAGTAAGTATGCCTGACTTTGACGTGGATTTCTGCCCCCGCCGCCGTGGCGAGGTCATTGAGTACGTCATAAACAAGTACAAGCCTGAAAACGTGTGCCAGATAGGCACCTTCGGCACCATGAAAGCACGGGGCGCGATTCGGGACTGTGGCCGGGTGCTGGGCGTGGCATACAGCGATGTTGACCCCATCGCTAAGATGGTGCCGATGAAGCTGGGCATGACATTGACCCAGGCTCTTGAGGAAAATCCAAAGCTCAAGGCCGCTTATGACACTAACGAAACCGTGCGTCAGATCATTGATACCGCGTTGGCCATCGAGGGCCTGCCTCGAAACATCGGTACTCACGCGGCGGGAGTGGTCATAGCGAGCCAGCCTGTTTCGACCTATCTGCCAGTTCAGCGCAGCGACAATATTATTTCCACCCAGTACACCAAGGATACAGTCGAGGAACTGGGTATGCTTAAAATGGACTTCCTGGGCCTGCGCAACCTCACGATTATAGATGACTGCGTTAAGATATTGGCCGCTCAGGGAATAAATATTGATCTGGATAAAATCGACTATAATGTACCCGAGGTGTATAAAATGATATCGGAGGGGGACACTGACGGAGTGTTCCAGCTGGAAAGCGAAGGTATGCGCCGGTTCATGCGTCAGCTCTGTCCCGAAAACCTTGAGGACATCATTGCCGGTATAGCCCTGTACCGTCCCGGCCCCATGGACTTTATACCCGCTTACGTGGCCGCCAAGAGCGACCGAAGCAAGGTTCGCTATAAGCATCCCAGCCTTGTACCCATATTGGAACCCACATACGGCTGCATTGTATATCAGGAGCAGGTCATGCAGATAGTTCAGCGTCTGGCCGGTTTTTCAATGGGCAGGGCCGACGAGGTACGCAGGGCCATGAGCAAGAAAAAGGCCAAAGATATGGAAAAGGCGCGCAAGAGCTTTATATATGGGGAACTCAACGACGACGGCAGCGTTC
>CANQKL010000146.1 GCA_947624455.1 uncultured Clostridia bacterium | reverse complement strand
GAGATCTCTCTTATACGCTGGCAAACCTCCATGCCGTCGACTTTTGGCAGCATTAAATCGAGCAGCACCAGGTCGTATTTCTGCGGCTCAAATATTTTTAAAGCTTCCTCTCCGTCATAGGCAGTTTCAATATCGTAGCCGTCCTGCTCCAGATTGAATTTTATCCCCTTAACAAGCAGCTTTTCATCGTCCACGATCAATATTTTCATCGGAATTCCACCCTTTCCTTAATTACCCACGGTCTTTTAGGAAATACCGCGCAAGAACCGCCTATGGGCTTTCGCCCGTTTTGTCCGCGTTTTCCGGCGTCGCTTCCGTAATTCCGTCAAAAAATCCGCCGCGCGGTACGGACACGGTTTCCGGGCTGTATTTCCTTAAAAACATTATAGCACCTTTCACAAAATTTTGCAACAGAATTTTCATATATAGTGCGGAAAAGTTCTTGAATATCTACAAAATATGTGGTAAAATATGTATGAAATAAATTTTTGCAAACGGAGGGACCACAATGTTGACTGACATCGAGATCGCCCAAAGGGCAAATCCCCTGCACATCGCCAAGGTCGCTGAAAAAATCGGCATAACCGAGGACGAACTGGAATTCTACGGCAAATACAAAGCCAAGCTCTCCGACGAGCTTGCCGCCAGGGTTCAGGACAAGCCCGACGGCAAGCTGATCCTGACCACCGCCATAAATCCCACTCCCGCTGGCGAGGGCAAAACCACCACCACCGTGGGTCTGGGCCAGGCGTTATGCCGCTTGGGCAAGAACGCCGTGATCGCTCTGCGTGAGCCATCGCTGGGACCGGTAATGGGTATCAAGGGCGGCGCCGCTGGCGGCGGCTACGCTCAGGTGCTGCCCATGGAGGACATAAATCTGCACTTTACCGGCGATATGCACGCCATAACCGCGGCTCACAACCTTTTGGCCGCCATGCTCGACAACCATATCCATCAGGGCAACAGCCTGCGCATCGACGTGCGCCGCGTCACGTACAAGCGAGTTCTGGACATGAATGACCGCGCCCTGCGCGAAATAATCGTGGGCCTTGGCGGCAAGATCAACGGCTTCCCCCGTCAGGACGGCTTTATGATAACCGTCGCCTCGGAAATAATGGCCATCCTCTGCCTCGCCAGTGACCGGAGCGATCTGAAGGAGCGGTTGGGACGCATAATAGTGGGTTACGATCTGGACGGCAAACCCGTCCGAGCCTCTGACCTTAAAGCACAGGGCGCGATGGCGCTGCTTCTTAAGGACGCCATTAAGCCCAATTTGGTACAGACACTGGAAAATACGCCCTGCGTAATGCACGGAGGCCCCTTTGCCAACATTGCTCACGGCTGCAACAGCGTCCGCGCTACAAAGCTCGCGCTCAAGCTGGGAGATTATGTCGTTACAGAGGCGGGCTTCGGCGCGGATCTGGGCGCGGAAAAATTCTTCGACATTAAGTGCCGCGCGGCCAAGCTCAAGCCGGACGCGGTGGTGCTGGTCGCCACTTGCCGCGCACTAAAGTACAACGGCGGCGTGGACAAGACCAAAGTTTCCGAGCCTGATGTGGAGGCTCTCAGGCGGGGTCTGCCCAACCTTGAAAAGCACATTGAAAATATAGCGAAATACGGAGTTCCCTGCGTTGTGGCCATCAACCGCTTCCCCTCCGACACCGAGGAGGAGCTGGCCGCCGTTGAGGAGCGCTGCCGGGCTTTGGGCGCCGAATTCGCCCTGTCCGAAGTTTACGCTCGGGGCGGAGAAGGCGGCGAGGCCTTGGCCAGAAAGGTTCTTGAGACACTGGAGACTAAGGAGAGCCATTTCAGCCCCATATACGACCTGAACCTGAGCATAAAGGAAAAGGTCGAAACAGTGGCCAAAGAGATATACGGCGCGGACGGAGTCGATTTCCTGCCGGCCGCCAGCAAGGCCATCGCCGAGTTCGAGGCGCTTGGCTACGGAAATCTGCCTGTGTGCATGGCTAAGACCCAATACTCTCTGTCCGACGATCCAGCCAAGCTCTGCCGTCCCCAGGGCTTCCGCATAACGGTGCGGGACGCCCGTATCAGCGCGGGCGCGGGTTTTGTAGTCCTCTACACCGGCGACATCATGGTAATGCCCGGCCTGCCCAAGGTTCCCGCCGCCGAGAAAATAGATATCGACGACGACGGCGTTATCACCGGACTGTTTTGACCGTCAACGGGAACCGATCTACAGTAAAGGAAGTTTTCGACTTGAAATATATTTCCCATAGCGTACAGGATACCGAGGAGTTCGCCCGAGAGCTGGCGGCTAAGATCACGCCGCCCAGGGTGATCTGCCTTTCCGGCGATCTGGGAGCGGGCAAGACCGCCTTTGTCCGTGGCTTCGCCCGGGCTTTCGGCGTCGATAAGGGAGTCTCCTCTCCCACCTTTACCCTCATGCACCGCTACGACGGCAGCCTTAGTCTCAAGCACTATGACCTGTACCGGCTGAGCGACTTTGAGGAACTGCTGGACATAGGCTTCGAGGAGGAAACGGAGAGCGGTATATCCCTCATCGAATGGCCCGACGGCTTCATGGATCTTATGCCGCCGGATCGGATGGTAATAACCATCACCCGGGGCGATGGGGACGAGGACAGAATCATCGAGGTGAACGAATGAATATATTAGCTGTTGACACCTCCGCTGTCACCGCCTCGGCGGCGGTGATGCGGGACGGGGCGATCGCCGGTCAGGTCAGCTTCACCACCGGCCTGACCCATTCCCAGACGCTTATGCCTATGATCGACTATGTTTTAAAGGGCGTTGGCCTCACCGCCGCTGACATAGACCTTTTCGCCGTCAGCAGCGGCCCCGGCTCCTTTACGGGGCTGCGTATAGGAGTGGGAACGGTGAAGGGACTGGCCTATGCCTGCGGCAAAAGCTGCGTGGGAGTTTCCACGCTCAAGGCCCTGGCTCACAACATCGGCCCCACCGACCGACTGATAGTACCCGTTATGGACGCCCGACGGGGCCAGGTCTATACCGCCGCTTACCGCTATGACGGCCCAGCCATAGTCGAGGTTTCGGCTCCGGCGGCAATGGGCGTTTCGGAGCTTTGCTCCGGTCTAAGGGAAAAGGTCATCTTTGTCGGCGACGGCGTGACCCCCTACATGGACAAGATACGGGACATAATGGTCGGCGGAGCGGACTTCGCCCCTCCGCAGCTGCGGCTCCAAAGCGCCGCCTCGGTCTGCGCCGCGGCGCTGGAGGAAAAGCCCGTCTCTCCCGAGGAGCTGGGAGTGATATATTTGAGAAAGCCTCAAGCCGAGCGGGAACGGGAAGAAAAAATGAATTTACATTCCTGAAAGGACTGACAAATATGAAAATTGCAATAGCATCCGACCACGGCGGCTACAGCCTCAAGCAGGAACTCATCCCCTACCTTGAGGGGAAGGGCCACACTGTTCTCGACTGCGGCACCGACAGCGAAGCCAGCGTGGACTACATCGACTATGCGGAAAAGGGCTGCGCCCAATACCTGGCGGGCAACGCGGATTTCGTTATCCTCTGCTGCGGCACGGGCGTGGGAATCTCCATTGCCGCCAACAAGATTAGGGGAATTCGCTGCGGTCTGTGTCCTTCGGTTCAGATAGCGGAGCTGGTCAAGCAGCATAACAACGCCAACGCCATTGCCCTTGGCGGACGCACAACGCCGCCGGAGCTGGCCAAGGAAATTGTGGACGCATATATGGCAGCCGAGTTCATGGGCGGCCGCCATCAGCTGCGCGTCGACAAGATAACGTCGCTGGAAAACAGGCAGTACAGTAAATAATTATAAAACGGAGGGATATAAAATGCGTTGTCCATATTGTGGTCACCGTGACAGCAAAGTTATCGACTCCCGCCCCACTGACGAGGGCGAGGCCATACGCCGCCGCCGGGAGTGTATGAAGTGCGAGGAGAGGTTTACCACCTATGAAAAAGTGGAAACACTACCAATAATGGTAATAAAAAAGGACAAGACCAGGGAGCTTTTTGACCGGGAAAAGCTGATCCGCGGCCTGACCAGAGCCTGCGAGAAACGGCCCGTGGCCTCGGAGCAGATAGACGCCATCGCCGATAAGATAGAGACCTCGCTCCAGAACTCTCTCGAGCGTGAGGTTTCCACCAGCCAGATCGGCGAAATGGTCATGGAGGCTCTGAAAGAGGTGGACGAGGTCGCCTATGTGCGCTTCGCCTCCGTTTACCGTCAGTTCACCGACGCCACCACCTTTATCGCCGAGGTGAATAAGCTCCTCACAGACAGGGGCTAAAGCGTTAATTTTGGAAAGGAACCTAAAAAAACAATGGCAATTTTCAAATGCACCTTCCGTTCAACCATGCTGTCCAACGATACGAACCTTAATATTATTCTGCCGGAGCATCGGGCTTCCGGCCTTAAGGCTCTGTATCTGCTGCACGGCTACCAGCAGCACTTTGGTTCATGGCTGAACCAGTCCTCCATAGCGCGTTACGCCGCCGGGAAAAACCTGGCGGTGATTATGCCCGACGGGGGACGCAGCTTTTACACCGATATGACTACCGGCGAGAACTACTATTCATACATTGTAAAGGAGCTGCCCCGGTTTTTGAAGCGGCAGCTGGGGTTAGACCCGGCGCGCGGGGACACGGCTATAGCGGGGCTGTCCATGGGCGGCTAC
>CANQKL010000145.1 GCA_947624455.1 uncultured Clostridia bacterium | reverse complement strand
CCGACAATCCCGACGCCGGTACCCTCCACGGTATTATGAAAAAGGAGCGGGAGGACTGTTCGGCGTTTAAAAACGAGATAGACTACTCCATGCCCGAGGACAAGCTGCCCGCGATAATGAGCGGATGCAAAACAAAAGAGGAAACAATCGAGCTTTACGCCTTCCTGACCCGCTATCTGTTTTCGTGCCTGACAGACGCGGACTTTATCGACACCGAGCGGTTTTTCAGCCCGAACACTGACCGGGGACTGGGCGGGGACTTTGAAAAGGCGCTGGAACTGCTGAATGAAAGGCTTGGCTCCTTCCGGCCGAAAACACAGCTTCAAAAGGCCCGCGGCGCCTTGCAGGCCCAGGTCTACGAGAACCTTAAGGAAAAGGCGGACGTGTACTTTATGGATATGCCCACCGGCAGCGGCAAGACCCTTTGCAGCCTTAAGGCCGCGCTGGAAACAGCCATAAGGGAAAAGAAAAAACGCATAATTTACATAATCCCTTACGTCGGCATTATCGAGCAGACGGCAAAGGTGTTTGAGGACATTTTCGGGGATGTGCTGCCGGTTTTACAGCACCATTCAAATTACGACTTTGACCTTGACGGCGGCGAGGACGACACTACCTCGGACAAGCTCAAGCGGGCCTGCGAAAACTGGGACGCCGGACTCATCGTCACCACCAACATACAGTTCTTTGAGTCCCTTTACCATTACAAGGGCAGCCGTCTGCGCAAGCTTCACAATCTTGCGGACAGCATTGTTGTTTTCGATGAATTTCATATCCTCCCGATAGGATATATCCAGCCCTGCCTTCGGGCGGTGGGGTACATAACAAAATATCTGGGCGTCACGGCCTTGATAATGTCCGCCACCATGCCGGACTATTCCGAGCTGCTCAAGGAATACCTACCCGGCTGCAAGGCGGCATATGCGGTGAGGGATAAGGGGCTGTTCCCCGCCTTTGAAAAATGCCGCTACAGCTTTGCGGGGGAGATAAGCCTTGACAAAGCTGCGGCTATGGCGGAGGGCAAGGGCAGCGTACTCATCGTTGTAAACTCCAGAAGGACGGCAAAGGAGCTGTTTAATTTATGCCGCCAAAGTAGGGAGAGGGTTTACCACCTTTCCACACACATGACCCCGGCCCACCGCACAAGGGTCATCGTTGACATACGCAAAAGCCTTGAGGCGGGGGAGGACGCGGTGGTGGTTTCCACCTCGCTTATCGAGGCGGGCGTGGATCTGGACTTCAATACCGTCATGCGTGAAAATTCCGGCCTTGACAGCGTTATCCAGGCCGGAGGCCGCTGCAACCGCGAGGGCAAGCGCGGCCTGGGCGAGGTGATAGTTTTCGAGACAGGCAGAGCCTATGGCGACATCGCAAAGAAGGCGAACATGACAAGGAGCCTTTTCCGAGAATTTGACAATGTCGCCTCAGAGGAGTGCATAAAGGAATACTATCGGCGGCTGTTCGCGGCCGGGGCCGACGCCATAAAGCACAACAGTATTTCCGCCATGGCGCAGACGCTCAGGCCGGACGCCATACCCTTTCGCAGCTATGCGGAGCAGTTCGGCCTTATCGACAACGAGACCGTGGGCATACTCATACCCGACGGCGAAAACGCCGGTCTTGTGAAAAACATTGAAAAGCTGGAAAGCGGTGTGCTTTCGGTGAAAAGAAAGCTGCAAAAATACTGTGCATCGATCAGGTATTACGAGTTTAAAAAAATGGTCGAAATGGGCATAGTCCAGCAGCTCCCCGGAGGGATCTGGGTCCTTACAAACACCGCCTACTATGACAAGGACTTTGTGGGGCTTGATTTGGACCGGGAAGTGGACTACATATTATAAGGGAGGGAAATATATGGCAGAAAATTACGGCTTTAAAATCATGATAAGCGGCGACTACGCCTGCTTTACCCGGCCTGAGCTGAAGGTGGAGCGGGTCAGTTACGACGTGCCGACGCCGGGGGCGCTGGAGGGGCTTATCAAGTGCATATACTGGAAGCCGGCTATAAGATATGTTATCGATAAAATCGTTGTTTTTAACCCCATAAAATTCGTCAACATCCGCCGCAACGAGGTCAAGGACAAGGTCAACCTTTCCGCCGTAAAAAGCGCCATGAAGGGCAAGGGCGGCGAACCTGAAATATACGCCAAAGAGAGCATAAACCAGCGGGGCGGCATGGTGCTGAGGAATGTGCTGTACGGAATTGAGTTCCACTTTGAGCTGACGGGGCTGCGCTCCGACCGTGAGGACGAGAGCGAGGCCAAGCATTTCAACATTTTGCGGCGGCGGCTCCAAAACGGCCAGTGCTTCCGCCAACCGGCGCTGGGGTGCAGGGAATTTTCCGTGCGGGAAATAAGACTCGTGGACGAGTTCCCATTTGACGACGTGGACAAAAGCCTCATGGGCGACCGGGATTTGGGGTTTATGCTTTACCGCATGGAGTTTGAGGACGGAGGACGCCCCTTAAACGGCAACTGGAACGAGCCTAAATTTTCCGACAGCGCAAGGCCCGGATTTTACCGTCCACACATGGTGGACGGGGTCATCGACGTGACAAAATACAGGGGGGAGATAAGATGCTGATAAGCGCGCTGAACGAATACTATGACAAGCTGGCTACGGTCGGCAAGGTCAGTCCTCCAGGCATGACGAGGCAAAAGATAAGCCACATGATAATGCTCCGCCCCGATGGTAGCATAAGCGACATAATTGATGTGCGCAAAGAAACCCCGCCCGACGCCAAGGGCAAAACAAAAAAAGAGAACATGGAATACCTTTTCCCCGAAAGGCCGCCAACTACGTCCATAGCGGCCTACCCGATCGACCACAGGCCGCTGTATATCTTTGGACTCAGCTATGATAAAAATGAAAAGCGCCTGACCGCCGACGGAGAAAAGGCCGCCGAACGGCACAAAAAATTTGTGGAGCACAACCTTGAGCTTGTAGGCGGACTGAACTCGGAGATCGTCGCTGCCTTCAGAAATTTCCTCTTAAACTGGAGGCCTGAAAATGAAACGGAAAATTTTAAGCTCGCCGCCCTGGGGAAAGATTACGCCGGGGGCAGCTACTGCTTTGCCCTCGACGGGCATCCGGAGATAATGCTGCAAGAGGACGAGGGCCTTTTGGAAAAATGGCAAGCCTCTCCTGCCGGAGAGGAAGCGGCGGACGGCATTTGCGCCGTCAGCGGCCGACCCGCGCCGATTGCGAGGATACACGACAAGATCAGGGGCGTGCGGGGCGGTCAGCCTACGGGTACGGCTATTGTGTGCTTCAACAGTCCGTCGGAGGAGTCCTACGGTATGTCTCAGTCCTATAACAGCTCGATTTCTCAGGAGGTCATGAAGCGTTATACCGAGGCGCTGAACCTGCTTATTGCCGACCCGAAGCACCGGATATACATAGAGGATATGACGGTGGTGTTTTGGACCCAGTCCGAGAACGGCGAGGCCGAGTCGGATTTATTTATGTCGATGCTTGGCGGCGACGGACAGGACGATGATGAGCTGGACGCCATGCTCCACGCCGCGGTCAGAGAAATTGCCCAAGGACGCAACGCGGATCTGTCGGCCTTTGACGGCGTAAACGAAAACGCCGACTTTTATGTGGTCGGCCTGGCGCCCAATGTGGCCCGGGTGGCCCAGAAGTTCATATATCGCAGCAGGTTTGGCGAGATATTCACAAACGTCGCCCGCCATCAGGCGGATATGGCCCAGGATGGCGGCAGATATCAGATACCCCTGTGGCGAATACTCAAGGAGCTTGTTTCGCCAAAAAGCAAAAACGAAAAGGCGCCGCCTCCGCTCATAGCGCCTTTGTTCATGTCAATACTTGGCGGCGGCCGCTATCCCGACAGTCTGCTTGAAACCGCAGTTCGCCGCGTCAAGACCGATAAGAGCGTGAACTATGTCAGGGCGGGCATAATAAAGGCCTGCGTCAACAGGAGAGCAAGATTTAAAAACGAAAGGGAGGAAATAGATATGGCGCTGAATAAGGACAATACAAACCCCGCTTATCTCTGCGGACGGCTCTTTGCCGTGCTGGAAAGAATCCAGCAGAACGCCGCCGAGGGGGAGCTTAACAAGACGATAAAGGACGGGTATTTCGCCGCCGCATGCTCAAGGCCTCAGGTAGTATTCCCTCAGCTCATGAAATTGGCCCAGTATCATTTGAAAAAGGACGAATACGCCAAAATTGACAATATCATTATGGGCGAGATAATCGACAAGCTTAGGGACAACTACCCGGCCGTTTTGCCGCTGGTCGAGCAGGGCAAGTTCATAATCGGCTACTATCAGCAGGTTCAGAGCTTTTACGCGAAAAAAGAAGAAAACAAATGATTGAAAGGATGGAATGAAAAATGAAAGCTATTAAAAACAGGTATGAATTTGTAATGATTTTCGATGTGGAAAACGGCAACCCCAACGGCGACCCCGACGCGGGCAATATGCCCCGCACCGACCCCGAGACCTCGCTGGGCATAATTACCGACGTGTGTCTCAAGCGCAAAATACGCAACTTTGTGGAGATTTACAAGGAAGGGGAGCCGGGCTACAATATCCTCATCAAGCCCGACCGGTCCCTTAATTCCAAGTTCGCCGCCGTATATGAGGAAAACGGTCTCCAAACCGGTCAAAAGGGCAAAAACGCCGACGACGTCCTTGC
>CANQKL010000144.1 GCA_947624455.1 uncultured Clostridia bacterium | reverse complement strand
ACATAGTATTTCTCCTCTCTTGTTTACTATTTTAACATATTTCTTTTTCCTTGTCCACTTTTTTAGTATACATCCAGACAGTATTAAAACTTATGAAGATACTTAACCTCAAAGGTAAACAGCGTAAGAACGGTAAGTATCACTCTTACAAGGGAGAAGTTGGTAAAATTGCGGATAATCTGTTAAAGCGAGATTTTACCGCCTCAAAACCATACGAAAAACTGACAACAGACGTAACGGAATTTAAGATAGGCAATGATAAGGTGTATTTATCCCCGATCATGGATTTATACAACAGGGAGATTATCTCATATTCTATTTCTCGAAGCCCGAATTTATGTCAGATACGGGAGATGCTTGACGGTTTATTCGGTAAGCTGCCGAATAATGCAGTTCCGTTGTTCCATTCTGATCAAGGCTGGCAGTACCAGCATGCTGAATATCAAAGGCTTCTGAAGGAGCATAACATCACACAAAGTATGTCGAGAAAAGGGAACTGTATGGATAACGGAGCTATGGAAAACTTTTTCGGGAGATTGAAAGTGGAGATGTTTTATGGCGAGAAATTTGAAAGTGTCAGCGAATTCATCGAAGAATTAAAAGAATATATTGATTATTACAACAATGACCGAATATCTATGAAATTAAACGGAATGAGTCCGGCACAATACCGAACTCATTACCAGTTAATTTAATATTATATTTTGTCTAAACTTTGGGGTTCACTTCATCGGGAGGTTATTAAATGATTACTTTTCACCACAGAGGAAACTTTAGCCACTTGGAAAAATTCCTGATGAGGATGAGCGACAGGGCGTATATGAAAGTCCTGGAAAAATACGGTCAACGGGGAGTGGAAGCTTTGTCGGCGGCCACTCCCCTCGACAGCGGAAAAACCGCCGCAAGCTGGAGCTATGAAATTCAAAATGGACCGGAAGGAGCGGCGATCTATTGGATAAATTCGAATGAAAATCAGGGGGGTAAATATAGCCGTCATCCTGCAATACGGCCACGGGACTGGTACCGGCGGTTACGTACAGGGGAGGGACTATATCAACCCCGCGATGAGAGATATATTTGACAAGATAGCGGATGAAGCGTGGAAGGAGGTAACGTCGAGTTGAGCAGCGTGGATAACAGAATTGTCAACATGCAATTCAACAACGGCCAGTTTGAGAAGGGAATTCAGACTTCGATAAAGTCATTGGACGAGCTTAAAAAAGGGCTCGACCTTAAAGGTTCGACGAAGGGACTTGCCGAACTGGAAAAAACCGGAAAGCATTTTTCGCTTGACAACATAGGCGCAAGCGTTGAAAAAGTAGCGAATCGGTTCTCAACATTGGGAATAATCGGCGTTACAGCCCTTCAAAACATAACCAATTCGGCGATAAACGCCGGTAAGCAAATGCTAAAGTCGCTGACGGTAGCGCCGGTAAAACAGGGTATTGAAGAATACGAGCTGAAAATGGGTTCGGTTCAGACGATAATGGCTAGCACAGGAGAAAGCCTCGCAACAGTTAATAAGTATCTGAACGAACTAAATACATACGCCGACAAGACCATATATTCCTTCTCGGACATGACGAGCAATATCGGGAAGTTTACCAACGCGGGCGTAAAGTTGGAAGGCGCAGTAAAGGCTATACAGGGTATCAGCAATGAAGCGGCGGTATCCGGCGCCAACGCCAACGAAGCGTCAAGAGCAATGTACAACTTTGCGCAGGCTTTGTCAGCGGGCTACGTTCAAGCAGTGAAAACACTCCCTTAAATGTGCTTCTAAGCTTTTCCGCCGTCTCGTCGCTGATTTTAATGTGCGACGTAAACTCTTTTAAGCCGGTCGTAAACCCCAATAAATCGAAAGTGTTCAAGGTTCCAAACACATCTCGAAAGCCTTGTTTAATGGGCGATAATATTGAAACTATGCCTTCCCATGCGTTCCGAAATGCTTCTATAAGATTGTCTCGTCCACCAAGCTCCTTCCACTCACTAAGCACAGTGTTTCTAGCGTCGGACATCCGATCGATAAAACCACCGACAACATTGCTGACCCCAGTCCACAAACCCTTTGCTTCATTGAAGTCTCCAAATACGGTCTCCCATGTCTGAACCCAGCCGCTTCCAACCGCCTCTTTCAGGGTGTCCATCAGTTGAGTAAAAGTCTTTACGTATCATCTGTGTCGGAAAAATTGGGCGAGGCTTGCGGATCTTTGGCGAAATGGCTGGGCAAACTTCAAAATGGCGAAGGTATATTAGGCGGAATAAAGACGATAGCCGGAAAAATAGTAGAAGCGATAAAGGCTGTAACTAAAGGGATAGCTGACACTATTTACAAGCAGCATCAAATAAATGGAAAAAAGGTAGCGTTAAGGGGCTTTTGTCATTCGCTTCGGCGATTGGGATACTCTCACTAGCCCTTATGGGAATAGCACAGTTAGATTGGCAAGGCGTACTCAAAGGCTTGAGCGGAATTGCCGGATTAGCCGTAATAATGGGAGGAGTGTTGACGGGACTATCGGCAGCGGCTAAAGGATTTTCGGCGGGCAATATGCTGGCGGCGTCGGCGGCAATGCTTGTAATGGCGGCAGCGTTGGCGGTTTTGACGCCGGAGTTCATCGCGTTGAGCATGCTGAGCTGGGAAGGAATAGCAAAGGGTCTTGTTGCAATAGCCGGAGCTTTTACTGTACTGGGCGTTGCGGGGGCGGTACTTGGGCCTTTGGTACCGGCGATTTTAGGATTGGGAGGAGCCATAACCCTTATTGGAGTTGGAGTGCTTGCGGCCGGAACAGGGCTAGTCGCCTTTGGCGCTGGTTTAGCTGCGATAGCCGCTGGAGCCGTGGCTTTGGAGGGTTCGTTAGGCTTGCTGCCAACGGTGTTCTCTGGAGTGGCGAAGGGAATAGTCGCGTTTATAACAGAGGTGCTGACCGCGCTGCCGAACATGATGACCGCATTAGCAACCAGTATATCTAAGAGTGCTGGCGCAATCGGAGAAGTGCTGAAAGTAATAGTGTTGTCGCTGGCGGACATTATAGTGGAGTGCGCGCCCGAAATAGCTGAAGGTTTTTTGCAACTGCTGATTTCCGCGATAAATTCTCTTGCAAAATATACGCCGCAGATAATAGAAGCTTTCGGAAATTTGCTGGGGGCAATATTTGAAGGCGCGGCTACGGCCCTGCAAAGCATGGATATAGAAACATTTAAAAAGGGCCTGATGGGAATAGGCGTTATATCGGCGATGATGATAGCGCTGGCAGGACTGGCATCGCTGACTGGCGGAGCAATGCTTGGTGTTTTGGGTGTGACAGCGGTGTTGGCTGAGATAGGCGCCATATCCAAGATACCGGGTTTGACGTGGCTGATAGGAGAAGGCGGAAATCTTTTGCAAACTATCGGCACGGTGCTCGGGAGGTTTGTCGGCGGATTAATAGGTGGTATAGGGCTAGGAGTTTCGGCATCTTTGCCGCAGATAGGCGCCAATTTGTCGGACTTTATGGAAAACATATCAGGTTTTATATCCGGCGCAAGTCAGATAAACGACTCGGTTTTAGCTGGAGCTAAGTCTTTGGCGGAAGCCATGCTCATTCTTACCGCGGTGGATTTTGTAGACAGTATAAAGGACTTTTTCACGATAGAATGGCCGTGGAGTAAAGACAAAGGCCCGTATGCCGAGATGGGAGAAAACCTGAAATCCTTTGGCGATGCGGTATCGGAGTTTGCCGAGTCAGTGGCCGGAATAAAAGATGTTGAATCGATGGCCACAGCCGCCAAAGCGGGAAAAACTTTGATAGACGTCATGTCTGGCATAGACACTAAAAAACTTTCCGGGGTCAAAGACGGAGGTTCAATGGACGCCTTTGCCGAAAGCCTAAAGTCATTTGGCGGTGCATTAGTAGGTTTTTCAGATACGGTCGCAAACGTTAAAGCGGAAAATATCACCGCCGGTACGGGCGCGGCGAAGGCCGTTGCTGAAATGGCGAAAGAGATTCCGAATATGGGAGGTTTGATAGATTTCTTTGTCGGATCCGACAGTTTGGCGCTGTTCGCCATTCAGTTGGTCATTTTCGGGCAAGCGTTGGTCGATTTTTCGGACGCCGTGGCAAACGTCAAAGCGGACAACATAACAGCCGGGGTTCAAGCCGGAACGGAATTGGCGAAACTGGTGGACGCTCTTCCAGCTATGAACGGGCTTATGCAGGGAATCACTGGCGACAACAACCTTTCGGCATTTAGCAAAAACCTGAAATCCTTCGGCGATGCGATAAAGTCCTTTTCGGACTCGGTATCGGGCAATATTGATGCCAGCGCGATAACAGAAGCTACGAGGATCGCGAGAATGGCGATATTTATTCAGGCGGTAGACGCGGAACAGTTGAAGTCAGTGAGCGGGAGCCTGAAAACACTTGGAGGATCGCTGAAATCTTACGGGGATAGCACCAAAAATCTGGACGCGGGCAAGATGGATGCCATAACTGCGAGCCTTAAAACCTTGGCTAGCACGGTAAATGGACTTAAGCTTAAGCAGCTTACCGGGCTAAAAGGTTTGGCGTCGTCGCTGAGCGCGTTGGGAAAGACGAGCCTGGACAGTTTTGTAAAATCGTTCGGTAATGAAAATTTGGCGAGTTTGCAAACGGCGGGCGCAAATATTATAAGCAATCTCAAAAAAGGAATAGAAAACGGCATAAGTTCGCTGACCTCAGTCGCGAA
>CANQKL010000143.1 GCA_947624455.1 uncultured Clostridia bacterium | reverse complement strand
AAGTGACCGGCAACAAAATGACCCTTACTATTGGCGGCGCGGCTTTTACCGCCACGCTGGAGGATAACCCCACGGCGGCGGAGTTTAAAAAGCTGCTGCCCATGACCCTCGACATGAGCGAGCTGAACGGCAACGAAAAATATTATTACCTCGACGGAAGTCTCCCCTCAGCGGCCTCTAATCCCGGCACGATTCACGAGGGCGACATCATGCTCTACGGCTCAAATTGCGTGGTGGTTTTTTACAAGACCTTCAACACCGCCTACAGCTATACCAAAATCGGCCATATCGACACTCCCGCCGGCCTTGCGGCGGCGGTTGGTAGCGGTGACATTTCGGTAGAATTTGAGTAAGTGGGGCAGTTAAAAAATTGCTTCGATTTTGATAAAAAGTCCATGCGACCTGTTTTTAGTGAAATTTAATAATATCTACATTTTCGACATTTAACCGGAATATGAAAAAGCCTCCGAAGCGGCAGCAACCGGAGGCTTTTTCTGTTTTTAATAATTTTTTAATAAAAGCAATTATAACATTATTGTCAGTGGTCTTATTGATAGAAGCCCGCGTCGCCAATCTGTACACATGGGGTGCGCTGAGTTAATATAATTTGGAAATTATTGCAGCCACTTATATCTATATCAATGGGTATCGGCGCGGATGATTTCGTCATTTCTGGTGATGTGTATATGGTTCTTCCGTCTGCCTTTATCATAACGTTAGGACACATATCGTCATCTGACGCTCCATTTACAACATATATTGTGCCTTTGAATCTCGAATATTTCATATTGCATAATTTCTCATATGTTGCAGTAACATCGTAGTTATTCCAATCACAATAAATTGAATGGCTGTATATGTTTCCATAATTGTCTTTTAAATCCCTTGATACATCCCAAAAATAATCCCCTATATTATCATCGACGTTAAGTTCAACAGTCGGATAGTCCAGTGCTCCGTCCATTTCACCTATATAAACGGTATAATTCGGACCATCCCAATAAACGGCTTTACCTAAAGCATCGGCCACAGCACGAACAGGAAGGTATGTTGTGCCGTTTTGAACAATAGGGCTTACGCTGTTTCCGTTAGCGTCCGTGGGATGTATTTCTCTCCCGTCAACAACAATCCTTACTGTGTTTGCCGCATAGGCAACCCCTCCGACAATCAGTATCGTGGACAGCAACCCCAGCAAATACCCCTTCAATAAGTTTTTCATAAGACATCCTCCTAATAAAATATTTTTTTCATCAGCATGCTAATACGCTAATGTAACGTTATTATATCATAAAAATATGATATTGTCAATACGTTATATTAAAGTATTTTTCTTTTTTGGGGAGATTTTATGAAAAAGATAGAATTTTACAACAATAAAAATATTATATCAAAACGGCTTATAGAAGCACGAAAGGCCCAACATATTTCTCAGGCACAGCTTGCGGCGCGACTTCAAACTATGAACGTAAATATAGATCAGCAGATTATAAGCAAAATAGAAAACAACGACCGTCAAGTAACAGACTATGAAGTAGCTTGTATTTGCGAATGTCTTAAAATTGAACCGGAGTGGCTGTTGCATGATTATAAGAAATTGATTAAATAACTGGGCTTTTTCGAGCTTTCCCCGTCGCTCATAGGTTTTGTCATTAGTCTAAGCTTTATACATATGTATAAACCTACACGTTATAATCCTCCAAAAAGTTGATGAAAGCTTGACAGCGTACAGCCCGCATGATATAATTATTATGAATCAAGTAAAATTTTAGCAAACACAGACTTACAAATATTCAAAAAAGGAGAGGACAATAATGAAAAAGGTGAAACACAGGGTATTATCATTTGTGGCGGCGGCGACAATGCTCTTTTCATGTGCGCCGGCGTTTTCCTACTATGAACCCGCGACCGAGGAGCTGGGCGGCCTGACGTCACGGGAGGTAGGCATACGCGTCGCGGAGGAGGGCATGGTTCTCCTCAAAAACGACAATCAGGCCCTCCCGCTTAAGAAGGGCGATACAGTAGCTGTATTCGGCATCAACCAGGTCGACTACATCTACGGCGGCGGCGGAAGCGGCGATATGACGTCGTCATATTACACTAATCTGGTGGACGGCCTCAAGCAGAACGGCAGCGTAACTGTCTACGAGGGACTGAGGTCCATGTACCAAAATGAATACGACGACTATTGGAAAAATGACAAACGCACCTACGGCTACGGCTCGAAGCAGGGCGCCGTCATAATGTACCGCGGTGAAAAGGCCATAACGGACGCACAGGTTGCCGACGCGAGAAAGGCCGCCGACACCGCGATCATAACCATAGGCCGCCCGGCGGGAGAGGACAAGGATCGCAGCAACGGCAAGGGTGACTTCCTCTTGAGCGATAACGAGAGCAGCATGGTAGCAAAGGTCAAAAACGCTAAATTCAAAAAGGTTATCGTGATCCTCAACGTTGCCGGAGTTACCGATACCACCTGGTTCGACGGCGTCGACGCGGCCCTTGTGGTCTATTTCCCAGGCATGGACGGCGGCCGCGCCATGGCGGACGTACTCTGCGGCGACGCCTATCCCTCCGGCAAGCTGGTGGACACCTGGGCCAAAAAATGTGACGACTACTCCTCATCCGCCAATTTCGGCACTAAAACATACACCAAATACGAGGAGGACATTTTTGTCGGCTACCGTTATTTTGAAACTGTGCCGACAGCCTATGACAAGGTCAATTACGAATTTGGTTACGGCTTGTCATATACGGATTTTAAATTGGACAACGTCTCAGTTACTCACGACGACAAGAACATCACCGTCTCCGCGGACGTTAAGAATGTGGGAGATACATATAAGGGCAAGGAAGTGCTTCAAGTCTACTACGGAGCGCCCGAGGTGAAACTCACCCAGCCTAAAAAGGAGCTTGCCGCCTTTGCAAAGACAAAGGAGCTTGCCCCGGGCGAGACACAGCGCCTCACGGTCTCCTTCCCGATAACGTCCATGGCGAGCTACGACGATGTGGGCAAGACCGGCCACGAGGCCGCCTATGTGCTAGAGGCGGGCGACTATAATATCTATGTTGGCACTTCCGTGCGCAAATGCGAGCTTGCAGACGTATATACCGTACCCGAGACGGTTGTTACGGAGCAGCTTGCTCACCGGCTTGTGCCGGACACCAGCCTCCTCACGAGAAGAATGAAATCGGACGGCACCTACGAAACGCTGAAGGCCTCTACTGCCGCACCGAGGACCCCTGATAAGTACGAGGCTCTTTACGCCGAAAACCCCACCGCTGATGACAGATTTATCACCTTCAACGACCTCAGCAAAAATTACAGCGAGGACAGCTCACTTCTTCCGGCCTTCGTCAACCGTCTCACCGACGATGAAATGGTGAGGCTCGTGGGCTGCGTCGACGAGGATAAGGCCCACGGCCACCGCACCGGCGTTGGCGACATCCCGGCCTTGGGCGTGCCACTGGTCGGCTCGACTAACGGCCCCGCCGGCATACAGTACAACGGCTCCAGCCAAACCGACTCTGAAAAGAACGCCACCTTCTTCCCCTGCGCCACCATGCAGGCATCCACGTGGAACACCGAGCTGATAGAACTCTTAGGTAAAGCCATAGGCCTGGAGGGCGCTCACTTCGGCATGGATCTCCTGCAAGCCCCCGGAATGAATATCCACCGCCATCCGCGCGGCGGACGCAACTTTGAGTACTTTTCCGAGGATCCGTATATTACAGGAAAGATGGGCATTGCCCTGACCAACGGCCTCCAGAGCGAGTATGTAGGCGCTCAGCCCAAGCACTTCGCGCTCAACAATCAGGAGACTGACCGCTGGACGAATAACAGCGTGTGTTCTGAGCGCGCCATCCGCGAAATATACCTCAAGGGGTACGAGATGGTGGTCAAGGAGGCTCATCCCTGGTCCATGATGTCCGCATATGACAAAATAAATGGCACTCACTGCACCGAAAACTATGAGCTGCTCACTGAAATTCTCAGAAACGAGTGGGGCTTTGACGGCTTCGTAATGACGGACTTCTACGCTAAGACCACGCATCCGAGAGAGATCGCGGGCAGCTCCGACCTCCGCGCCCCGCTCAGCACCGTTAAGCCGGATGAGCTAAGAGCGGCTCTTGCGAACGGTACTCTCCAACGCTGGCAGCTCCAACGCGCGTCGCAGAACATTCTCGGATACGTACTCCGAACCAAGGACGCCGTCAATCTCAGAGACACTCCCTTCAAAAATTATCAGATCGACTTTAACTTCACGTGCCGCGCGGGCGTGAGCGGCGATACGATCGTCATTTCGGATAACCTCACCGTAACGGAGTTTCTGAAATCCATAACTGACAGATATAATCAAAAGTACGAAATCATTAACAAAAACGAGGACGGCAAGACGAGTACCGTAGCGGTTTATAACGCCGACGGAGACGGAAAGATCGAATGTGATAACGACATACAGGTCGGCGCGGGCATGACGCTCCGCGTCAGCTCCGAGGAGGGTTCCCTTGTCAATAGCTACAAGATCACCATTGGCTCCCTCGCCCTTAAGCAGCCTACCCGCGCTTCGGCAAACCAGGACGGATATCTTCCCCAATATATGGTGGACAGCGACCCCTCGACACGCTGGTCAGCCTATCTTGACGAAAAAAAGACAAACGGCGTTTTTAACAACTTCGGCAACTGGATCGAGGTGGACTTGG
>CANQKL010000142.1 GCA_947624455.1 uncultured Clostridia bacterium | reverse complement strand
GTGTCGGAAATGCTGGGAGTCATTCGGGGCTGCGGAGCGGTCATAGGTATGCGCCTTCACGCCCTGATCTTTGCCTCGGCGGTGAACGTGCCGATGATCGGCATAATTTACGACCCCAAAATTCGCGGCTCCATGGAATATATGAACCAGCGCCGCTATATCGAGGCCGACAGGGTCACGGCTGAGGAGCTGTACGCCATGACGCTGGACTGTTTGGAAAACAGCTTTGAAATACGGGCGAAGCTGGCGGCGGAAAACGCGGCGCTGAGGGAAAAGGCCGGGCGGAACGCTGTCATGGCCCTTGAGCTTCTTAGATGATCGAGAGGAGATTTGTATATGAAAAAGTTCCTTAAAGTATTGGGAATAATTTTACTGGTGGTGATTTTGGTGATAGGAGTACTTACGGCCCTGAGCTGGAAATATGTGAGCGCGCTGATAACCGGCCTGACCACCGACGAGGCCCAGCTTGGGCAGCAGCGGGTCGAGAACACCGAAACCTCGCTTTCCAGCATAAACGACTATATGGGAGGGGAGCTGCGCGACCTGACCGAGGATGAAAAGTCCGCCATACAATCCGGCGAACTCAGTCAAACGGCGGTTATGGCTCAAATTATAGCCGAAGCCGCCGGTATTGAGCTGCCCAGCCTCTCCGACTTTGACGAGGACGGGAACCTCATTGTCCAAAGCCCGAATCTCGGTCTGGAGAATGGCGGAGAAAATGGGGCGACTGGGGAGCAGCCCGCCGGTCAGGGGACGTCCCAGTCCGGGCCGCAGGTTCAGCAGCCCTCGGGTCAGCCTGCCGGCGAGCAGCCTTCGGGTCAGACCGCCGGAGAACAGCCCTCAAGCCAGACCTCCGGTCAGCAGCCCTCCGAGGAGCAGTCCGCGCCCCAGACCGTAACCCCCTCTAAGGAGCAGCCAAAGCCCGTCGAGCAGCCGACCGCTCCCTCGGCCAGTTACGACCAGCTTGTTGCCGCCTGCGTCAGCAAGCTCTACGGCTTGCAGGGTCAGTACACCGGTCAGATCGCCGGGCTTGTGAGCCGGGCCAAGGCCGAATACGATCAGCAGAAAAAGGCCGGCAACGCCTCCAAGAGCGCCCTCATGTCTAAGTACGCCGGGGAGGTGGCCTCTATGGAAAGCTCCTGCGACGCCAAGGTGGAGGCGGCCCTGGGCGAGCTTAGTTCCCAGCTCAAGGCCATAGGCGCGGACACCGCCATCGTGGGTGAGCTGCGCAGCGCCTATAACAGGGAAAAGTCCAACCAGCGGGCGGCCTATGCCAACAGATACTTGAAATAAGGGACAAAAATAGATGAGGATACTTTTCATTGGCGACATAATGGGGCGGACGGGCCGCAATGCCGTGTTCGACCTGCTGCCCGGGCTGAGAGACGAGCTTGAGCCGGACATCGTCATCGCCAACGGCGAAAACGCCTCCGGCGGCCTCGGCATGAACCGAAGCGGCTATGAGGAGCTGCGCCGGGGCGGGGTGGACTATTTCACCATGGGCAATCACACCTTCAGCAAAAAGGATGTTTTTGAGCTTTTCCGCCAGGGCGAGAACATCGTCCGTCCGGCCAACAGCGCGGCGGATCAGCCCGGCGAGGGCTTTGCGGTCATTCGGGCGAAAAACGGCTGCAAAATAGGGATAATCAACCTCATTGGCAGGGTTTTTATGAACGAAAAGGATCTCTGCCCCTTCAAGGCGGGCAGGGAGCTGGCGGAAAGGGTCAGGGAGATAACGCCGGTGGTGTTCGTGGACTTCCACGCCGAGGCCACCAGCGAAAAGGAGGCCCTGGGCTGCTATCTCGATGGCCTGGCTTCGGCGGTCATAGGCACCCATACCCATGTGCAGACCGCCGACGAGCGCGTGCTTCCCGGCGGGACCGCGTATATGACCGACGCGGGCAGGACCGGAGCGGTGAACAGCGTGCTGGGCATGGATGCCAAGGCCTCGGTCAGCCGCTTCCTTGACGCGGAAAAAAAGCTGCCCTTCCGGGTGGCCGGAGGGCGGTATATGCTCTGCGGTGCGCTCATAGATGTGGACGAGGAGACTGGAAAAGCGAGGGGGATTGAGCGTATATGCCGATACGGGGGCTGAACAGTATAGCCGTTTGGCAGTCCGAGCTGCTTCCGGCTCAGGTCGTCCACGGCTTTACCTGCCGGACAGGGGGCGTCAGCCAGGGGGCTTACGCCTCCCTTTCCATGAGTCCCCGGCGGGGGGACGATCCCGCCGCCGTCAGGAAAAACGAAGAGATCCTCTGCCGCGAGGCGGGGCTGGAGCTGGAAAGGCTCACCTCTACCTGTCAGGAACACACCGACGTGGTGGAGGTCATAACCCCCGACCGGGTGGGCGTGGGCATCCGCCGACCCTGGGAACGCCCGGTGGACGGGATCATAACCCGGCTGCCCGGGGTGCCGCTGCTGGCTTACGCGGCGGACTGCGTGCCTATCCTGTTTTACGCCGCCGACATAGCAGCCGTGGCCGCCGTCCACAGCGGATGGCGGGGAACCGCTGCCAGGATCGCCGAAAAGGCCGCGAAAAAGCTTTTTGAAATGGGCGCGGAACCCCATAACGTTACCGCCGTCATCGGCCCCTGCATAGGCCGGTGCTGCTACGAGGTGGACGAAAACGTGGCCCTCCGCTTCCCGGAGAGCTGCCGGACGCCGAAGGAGGGCGGCAAATATATGCTCGATCTGCCCGGCGCGAACCGGCTCATGCTGGAGGCCCTGGGCCTGAGGGTGGACGCTTCGGCCCCCTGCACCATGTGCAACAACCATATGTTCTTCTCCCACCGGGGCCAGGGCGGCAAGAGCGGCACGCTGGGAGCGTTTATACAATTAGGGAGGAAAAATGAGGGACGGATTTCTTGAGCAAGCGCTTTTTGTCCTTCATTTTTTCAGAGGTGATATATATGAAAAAAATTTCATCCGCTATATTTGCCCTGCTGCTGGCGGTGTGCGCCGCGCTTTCAGGCTGCGGCGGAGGGGCGGAGGACGGAGTCGTGGCCTCGGAGACGGCCGTGGTTTACGGCGGCGTGCTGAACCTTTCGGTGGGTATGGTAGACACCCTCAATCCGCTGCTGGCCCGGGACGAGACTTTGCGGGACGGGCTTTTCGCCGTGTATGAACCGCTGATAGCCGTCACCTCGGATCAGGAGCTAAAGGGCGTGCTGGCCGAAAGCTGGTCCTTCAACGAGGGCTGCACGGTTTTGACCGTAAAGCTTAAAAAGGGCGTCCTCTGGCACGACGGCTCCCAGCTGCTGGCCCGGGACGTGGTCTATTCGGTGAACACTATAAAAAGCGATCCCGACGGCCCCTATGCTCAGCTGCTGCGCTGGGTCTCGGCGGCTACCGAGGCGGACGCTTACACCGTGAACTTTGTGCTGACCCGCAGCTACAGTCAGCTCCCCTGGTCCCTTTATTTCCCCATCATATCTCTGAACGCCGGAGATCTGACCTCCGTGGCCATAGGCACCGGCCCCTTTATGTTTGAGAGCTACTCCCCGGGCCGGGAGCTGACGCTGACCCGCTTCGAGGGTTATCGGGATGGGAACGCCGGCTTTGACAAGGTGGCGCTGAACGTGGTGCGGGAGAGCATAACCGCCGCCTCGGCTTTTTCCACCGGCGGCACCAATGCGGTGCAGGGCAGGATCTTCGACATGAACGAGTTCGCCGTCAGGGACAAATACGAGGTTCGCCGGGCCTGCGGAGATCGCTTTGAGTACATCGGGCTGAATCACCGGCGGCCGATATTTGCCTCGGCCACTGTCCGAGCCGCTCTCAGCGGGGCCATCGACCGTCAGGAATTGATAAAAAGCAGCTATGGGGAAATGGCCTCCCCGGCCAATCTCCCCTTCCACCCCATGTCGCTGAGCTTTACCCCATCCAAGGGCATGACCGACTTTGATATTGCCGCCGCCAGCGAAAGCCTGTTCTACGACGGCTGGACCGACAGCTCCGGCGACGGGATACTCAGCAAGGACGTTATGGAGCTGGAGAGGACTGACGAGGACGGGGAAAGCTATACCGACCGGGTCGAAAACGTTCGGCTGGAATTTACCCTGCTCGTGAACCGGGAAAACTCCCGCCGGGTCGTGGCCGCTAACGCCGCCGCCGGGCAGCTTCGGGAGGCGGGCTTTGACGTGACGGTGGAGGAGTTAGATTTCGACGCCTATCTCGAACGGATACGCAGCGGCGATTTTGACGCTTATCTCGGCGGAACGCGGCTGGGGAACCTTTACGACGTGGAGTTCCTGCTTGGCTCCGACGGCGAACAGAACAATTTTGGGTATTCCAGCTCCTACATGGACGAGGCTCTGGCAAGGCTGTCCGCCTCGGATGGGGAAGCCTTTGCCAACGCCTGCTCCCTTGTGCAGGATGTTTTCACCAGGGATCAGCCGTTTGTGGGGCTGGCCTTCCTTGATGAAAGTCTTGTGCTGGATCGCGCTATCGCCGGAGGCACCAACCCCCTGTTCCATTCCCCCTTTGGCAATGTCGGCAAGTGGTTTTATGTAAATTAAAGGGGGCTGTAAAAAAATACGCGCTATATAATCTGGAGGCATGGGAGTTGTTAAAAAACTCACTATGTAACTTGGAGGCATGGGAGCTGTTAAAAAATCGTGCAGAACGGACGAAAATCAGCTCTCGCAGGCGGCAGGCGAAGCCTGTCGCCGAGAAAGCCCTCCCGACGGCGTACACAGGTACGCC
>CANQKL010000141.1 GCA_947624455.1 uncultured Clostridia bacterium | reverse complement strand
GTCGCCGTTGCCGTAGCCTGGGTTCATATACGGATATACCTTTTTGCCGTTTTCCGTTTTATACACAGGCTGACCGTTTATCTGAGCGGAATATACGCCCAGAGCGGTTATGTACAGCCGGGCCGAGTTCACGGTTCCGTCAATCTCTTTTTCAGTGCGGAATATTGGGGCTGCCGAAGCCTCCTGCAAGGCGATGAACTCCGCTTTTTGCCAGTCGGGATCCTTGTCCACGGCTGTCTCAAAGGCGGCCTGCTCGCTGGTGGCCGTGCCGCCGTCCCTGTCCCAGACCGTAACTGTCCAAGTGTATTTTGTTGCGTCCTCAAGGGCCGGGCCTTCGTAGGGAATACCCACGGAAAGATCGCTTTCCACCTTATCGGTATCCCACACCACAGTTCCCTCATCATTCTTAACCTCGATCTCATAGGCGGTCTGTCCCGCGCCTATGCGGCTCGATTCCATTTTCCAGCCAAAGCGAATACCCTCGGCAGCTATTCCAAGGGGATCCGTCATGTAGTTTACCGTGGGGGCGGCAACAGAGATTGTGTCCTCAGCCGCCAGGACGGGCCGCGCCGCGCCGATGGAGGACATACAATATGTAAGCGCCAAAGCCATCGCCGCCTTTCTGATTTTTTTCATAACTTTTCCTCCTGTTCGCACTTGACAAATACGATGTTCTATCCTATAATTGAAGTGGATAGACAATTATAATATACCTCTAAAATAGGGGAAAGTATATGTTTTGTCATTTTATTTTTATGTCTTTTGAACCAAAGGAGGCTTAGTAGTGGAAAATCCTTTTAAAGCGGAGATCGACGCCTTGACCGAGGAAGTTCGCCGCCGCCCGGATCACATTGTCCGCTGGCAGGAAAAGGAGGCCGAACTGAAAAAAACGCCGGAGCTTTTTTTGCGCCACCGTAAGTTTTTTACCGAGGACTTTGTGTTTGAGCCTGGCGAGGATATTATGGTATATCCCGATTTTAACTATCCGCTGCCTCCGCGCCAACCTTGGGAACCGCCGGAGTTCAGTGAACCGGTGATGCACAGTCATGAATTTTTTGAGATGTTTTACGTGTACAGCGGAGTCTGCGAGTGTCTGTATGAGGATCAGGTATATACCCTGCGGCCCGGCTCCCTCTGCGTTTTCAATACCCGCTGCCGACACAGAGTGCATAATATAGGCGGCGAGAGCCGTATCTACAATATAATGCTTCGCCGCAGAGCCTTGTTTTCGGATATGCTGCCGATACTGAATGAAAACGACCTGTTTTTCAGCTTTTTTATTGACTCGCTCCATTCCGACGACAGCCGTCCCAACGTCATGCTGTTTGAATTGGAGCCTGGCGAACCGGCGGAGCTGTATATTTTTAATCTCATTCGGGAGTACCGTCGGGGCCAGGCCAACAGTCAGAGCCTTATGAAGCTTATGTACGCGGCGCTCCTTGTCGAGCTTTCCCGAAAGTATATGAACGAACCCAGGCGCGATACGGCCAGTCCGGATTTTGCCCGGATAATGGCATACATAAGTGAAAACTGGAGCCAGGTAACGCTCAAGGGACTGTGCGCGGAGTTCCGTATGTCGCAAAGCGGGCTGTCGCGTCTTTTCAAGGAAAAAGTGGGAACTGATTTTTCCGAATATATACGGCGGTTCCGTATGGACAGGGCGGCAAGGCTGCTTACCAGGACCGGAGTCTCCATAGATAAGGTTGCGGAGATCTGCGGCTATAGCGAGCGCAGCTCTTTTGAAAAGGAATTTAAAAAGTATATTGGTCAAACGCCAAAACAGTATAGGACAAATTAAAAAATCCCTGAACTGACAATAAAGTGTCGGTTCGGGGCTTTTTTTAATTTACGACCTTAAAATTAATTATAAAAAAGCCGTCTAATTAGGGCTTTTGCCCAAATGACGGCTTTTGAGACGGCTATATTTTTAACTTCTTTTTTTATTTTCTGATATATCTGGCCTATAAATGGCTTGAATTCGTACCATTTTTTTGACGGCTCAAATAATTTTTTATACTATTATATAGCATATTAGGCATTATATCACATAAACAAACCATAAAATCATATTTTTTTTGTACCAAAGTCTTGACATTGTGATCTATTTATGTTATCATCTATTGTAGCATATGTGTTTTTTAAGGTCGTAACTTAATTTCCTTTTTTCTCTCTTGAGGGGGTGGAGAAATGTCTATAAAGCTCTTTGATCACAACCGAGCCGCATACGATTCGGCCCTTGCAATGCTGCGCTTGAGCGGAAAGGCCGTTATCATCCATCCCACCGGAACGGGAAAGTCCTTCATCGGCTTCAAACTGGCGGAGGAACATCCAAAGGATAGAGTGCTGTGGCTGTCGCCCAGCGAATACATCGTAAAAACTCAGCTTGAAAATTTAAAAAAAGAAAGCGGAGCTGAACTCAAAAATATTACATTTATCACCTATATACGTCTTATGCTGATGGATAAGGATGAGATCTCAGCTCTAAGCCCGGACTGGATAATCATGGACGAATTTCACCGCTGCGGGGCGGAAAAGTGGTCGGGCGGAGTGGACTCCCTTTTGGCGGCTTACCCCAAATGTCCGATCCTTGGCCTTTCCGCTACCAATGTTCGTTACCTTGACGGTCAGCGGGATATGGCGGCGGAGCTGTTCGACGGCAATATAGCCTCCGAAATGACCCTTGGCGAGGCCATAGTCCGGGGAATACTCCTTAAGCCCAAGTACGTTGTGGCCCTGTATGATTACGAGGATCAGCTCAACAGCTATCAGAAAAAAATTTCCATGGCTAAGAATACAGAGCTGCGAAATACCAATCAGCGTAAGCTGGACGCCTTGCGGCGCTCCCTTGACAGCGCCGATGGCATTGATGAGATTTTATATAAGCACATAACCGACAAACGCGGTAAATATATTGTGTTCTGCTCCAGTGTCGAGGACGTGGTGAGCCTCAGGAAGCTGGCCCGTCAGTGGTTTTGGAAGATAGACGACGAGCCGCATATTTACTCAGTTTATTCCTACTTTGACGAGTCCGACGACGAGTTTCGGGCTTTTAAAGCGGATGACAGCGGCCATATAAAGCTCCTTTACTGCGTGGATATGCTCAACGAGGGGGTTCATGTGGACAACATCAGCGGGGTTATTCTTTGTCGGCTGACTGTTTCGCCCACGGTGTATAAGCAGCAGATAGGCCGGGCGCTTTCGGCCAGCAAGACCAACGAAGCTGTGATTTTTGATTTTGTAAACAATTTTAAAAATCTCTGTTCCGTAAGCTCTTTGGAGCAGGAGGTTCGGGATGCGGCGGAAAGCCTTCGGACAGCGGGCATGGAAAAATATATCGTGACCGACGGCTTTACTGTAGTTGACGAGGTGCGCGACAGTGTAGAACTGTTCCGTGATCTGGAGGGAACGCTGAACGTTTCCTGGGAAGAATACTTTGAGTTGGCAAGACAGTACTGTGAGCGAAATGGAAATATAGATATTCCCGTGTCGTACAGAACCGACGAGGGCGTTGCGCTTGGCCAGTGGCTGTGTATGCAGAAAATGATACGCCGCGGCAAGGCGGCGGGGTTGTTGACGCCGGAGCGCATAAGCAAGCTTGACTCCATAGGAATATGCTGGGAAACACCTTCGGAGTCGAGGTGGGGGGCCTTGTATGCTCACGCGGCGGAGTACTATGCCGAGCATGGCGACTTGAATGTAAAGACCTCGTATAAAAGTCCGGATGGGTATGAATTAGGGTCAAAGATATGTGACCTTCGCAAAATACGCAAGCGCCGTGGCTCCGGCGGTATGCTCACTGAGGAACATATTCGGCTTTTGGACGAAATGGGAATGTTATGGGCCGCCAAGTCCAGTTGGGATAAATATTTTCCGGCGGCAAAGCGCTACCATGCCGAGCATGGGGATTTGAACGTTCCCAATGCCTATGTCACCGAGGATGGACTTAAGCTGGGCGAGTGGATATCACGGTGTAGGAGAGGGGCCTTGGAGTTGTCCGCAAGTCAGCGGTCAAAGCTTGAATTGATGGGCTTTGATCAAAGTGGCCGTGATGCTGCGTGGGACCGTCATTATAATGAAATTAAGGAATTTTACCGTCAAAACGGTCATTTGAATATATCCTACAAATACCAGACCGCCGACGGTTTTAAGCTTGGTCAGTGGCTGGGCAAGCAGCGTCGCCTTCGTAAAAGCGGCGAACTGCCGGAGTCGCGGGTGCGGCGATTGTCTGAAATTGGAATGGTTTGATTTGTTGTTTTCATAGGAGGTGAGCGAGGGGTGAGGACGGAAGAGGAATACTTTATAGAGCTGTCTCTGGCGGCCATATCCGACGCTCAGCCGCCACCTCCGCCTGAGGGCATTGACTGGCGGTGGCTCTGGGATAAGGCCAATGAGCAAAATCTTTCCGGCCTCATAGCCAGCGCCATTGAGAAGCTTCCGGAGAGCGGCAGACCGACAGATTTTAATATGTGGTACGTTTCCATGATGCAGACGGCCCTCATCATGGGCGACCGCTTCGATGAGTATTGCCGAATGCGTCAGGTTCTCCACGACTCCTCTATCGACATAGTTTCTCTTAAAGGGGTCGTGATTAA
The DNA here is from genome assembly GCA_947624455.1 of uncultured Clostridia bacterium. Classification (GTDB taxonomy): domain Bacteria; phylum Bacillota; class Clostridia; order UMGS1883; family UMGS1883; genus JAFLUQ01. The sequence goes on along the minus strand of CANQKL010000141.1, from coordinate 114 downwards.
GGATTTATATCCTATTCCCGAACTTCGCGTTATGGGTGATTTTGATATCTGGGTCGAGACCCACCAGCGCAAGGCCGCCGAGGATATCTTTAGGCGGGAGGGCTACTCGGTCGA
>CANQKL010000140.1 GCA_947624455.1 uncultured Clostridia bacterium | reverse complement strand
CCAAATCGGAAATTAAGATAGGCGATTATGTGAAGATGGGCATATATTACGGCAAGACCATACTGTGGCGCTGTGTGGACATCGACGAGAACGGCCCGCTTATGCTTGCGGATAAGATACTGTCCATCAAGGCCATAGACGCCAACGGATGGAACAATGCCGGCTCACACGCCAGAGGAATGTTCAGAGGTTATTTCGGCTCAAACTACTGGCCTGACAGCAATATGCGCTCGTGGCTCAATTCCGAAGCCGACGCGGGCAATGTTGAGTGGCTGTGCGGAAATCCGCCCGATAAAAACTTTCTGGAGGGAAGGTGTAACGCATATGACCAGGAGGCGGGATTTTTAACGAATTTTACTCAGGAAGAAATCGACGCTATAAAGGAAGTGACGCAAAAATTCATACTTCCATATTCCGATGCCAATTTGGCGACGTCGGAGTTTAAGGAGGGACACAAATACTATACGGATATAGCCCAAGTCGTGGCGAATTACGATAAGGCGAGAAGCATAGACGTAGAGGACAGGATGTTCATTCTCGACGTAAAGCAGCTTTACGCCGTTTACGAGAACAGGGGAATTTTAGGCGATAAATATTATATCGGCGAACCGACGGCCGAGTGTGTTAAAAACAGCGAGTTCACGTCGAGTGAATTAGCCGTCGGGAAAAAATGGCGTTATATGCTCAGAACTCCGAGACAATTCGGGGATTCCGATTTAAGATGCGTTGACCCGAACGGTGAGATCACGTACTGCGGAGTACACCGCGGCGACTATGCTGGTATTCGTCCCGCGTTCTATCTGAACCAGGGTGTAAACTTTAAATCAGGTTCGGGCGTGGCTGATGATCCGTATTCGGTGCGGGATGAAGTTATCAAGATCGGTGAATATTTGCAGATGGGCACATATTACGGCGAACCGATACTCTGGCGCTGCGTGGACATCGACGAGAACGGCCCGCTTATGCTGTCGGATAAGATACTGTCAGCCAAGGCCATAGACGCCAGCGGAACGAACCTCGAGGCCATAGACGACAACGGAACGAACATCGAAAGCTCGCACCGCAGAGGGTTGGCCAGAGATTCCAACGGCTCAAACTACTGGCCCGACAGCAATATGCGCTCGTGGCTCAATTCCCAGGAGTACAGGGTAGAGTGGCTGTGCGGAAATCCGCCCGATAAAGACCATTTGGACGGAGGATATAACGCATATGACCAGGAGCCGGGATTTTTAACGAATTTTACTCAGGAAGAAATCGACGCCATAAACAAAGTGACGCAAAAATTTACGCTTACAATGTCCGATGACAGTATGGCAACGTCGGAGTATTGGGAAGAACACACATACTATACGGATATAAACCAGGTCGTGGCGAATTACGACAGGACGAGAAGCATAGAAGTGGAGGACAGGATGTTCCTCCCCGACGTAAAGCAGCTTTATGCCGTTTACGAGAACAGGGGAATTTTGGGCGATGACTATTATATCGGCGAGCCGACGGCCAAGTGCGTAGAAAACAGCGAATACAAGTCGAATGAAATAGCGGTCGGGAAAAAATGGCGTTACTGGATCAGAACTCCGAAGCAATTCGGGTATTACGATTTCAGATGCGTTGACCCGAACGGTAAAATTACCGACGGCATAGTGAATCACGGCAATCATGCGGGTATCCGTCCCGCGTTCTATCTGAAGCTGGATGCGGAGTTTAAACCGGGCTTGGGTACGGCTGACAATCCGTACGTGATCCAGGATGACGTCATTAAAATCGGCGAATATGTGCAGTTGGGTACGTATTACGGCGAACCGATTATGTGGCGCTGCGTGGCCATTGATGAGAACGGTCCGCTTATGCTGGCGGACAAGATACTTACGATCAAGGCTTTTGACGCCAACGGATTGAACTCCGTTGGTTCACACGGCACAAACGTGAACCGACGCAACCAAGGCTCAAGCTACTGGCCTGACAGCAATATGCGCTCGTGGCTCAATTCCGACGCCGACGCGGGTAATGTTGAGTGGCCGTGCGGAAATCCGCCCGATGCGGCTCACCTCAAAAGTCCGTATAACGCATACGACAAAGAGGCGGGATTTTTGCATGGCTTTACGCGCGCCGAACTCAGCGCGATAAAGGAAGTAACGCTTAAGACGCTGCTGTGCGAGTACGACAAAGCGCACCGTTCGACCGGTACCGAGCAGTACGTCGGCGTTACGGATATAAAAGACGCAATGTCAAATTACGATAAGGCGTATGCCGAGTACGTGGCGGATAGAATTTTCCTCCCCGACGTAAAGCAGGCATACGAGGTTTACATCAACGGCGACATTTTGGGCGACGACTATTACATCGGCGAACCAACGGCCGCGTGCGTCGAGCGCAACGAAGATAAGAGCAACGGTTTGACATTCGGCGGGAAATGGAATTATGCCCTCAGAACTCCTTACACGAATTCGGTGTCATTGTATTACGTCATCGCTGACAACGGAAGCATTTCCTACACCGCCGCACACACTCCCACTTACGCGGGAATGCGCCCCGCGTTCTATCTGAAGGAGAGCGCGGTCTTTAAATCAGGCTTGGGTACGGTTTATTACCCGTATTCGATGCAGGAAGACAATAATCGCGTACCGTTCGGCGTCGAGAACGGTATCGAACTCAACAAGACCTACGGCGAAGTCTTGACGGCTGATCTGTCAAAATACATAGAATACAAAAACGGCGCCGACGCGGCGGGCAGATTTGCATATGAGATTTTGTACGACGGCAAAATCGGCGCGTCCGTAAGCGGCGATATGCTGACGATCCCGAAGGATGCCGGCGCGGGCGAACATACGCTTATTGTCCGCGCGACCGAAGTCGCGCCGGTACACACGCTTGCAAGCGTTGATAATTACGGCTTTGAGCCTGTTATGATGGAAATTAAATTGAAGGTTGCAAAGGCCGTGCCGACGGCAACCGTACGGGCGAACGAGCTTGTGACCAAAAATAAGGATCAGTACCTTGTAACGGGCAAAACGGACGACGGCACGCTTATGTACCGTCTGGGCAGCAAAGGTAATTTTTCGGAAAATGTCCCGACTGGAAACCTTCCGGCTGATTATACGGTTTGGTACATGGTTAAGGGCGACAAAAATCACATCGACAGCGAGCCGCAGTCGATAGTGGCTTCGATTAAAAATATCTATCGCATAAGAATTGAAAGCAAACCGACAAACACGACGGTCATCGAAGGTATGCCGCTCGACGCGACGGGCCTGGTGGTAACCGCTGACTGCGGCGAATGGGATTGGTACGAGGCGTTCGGCTATACTCTGTCGGGCTACGACACTTCTAAACCCGGCAGGCAGACCGTTACGGTTACGTATTCCAATCAAACGGCTCAGTTCCCAATAACCGTGTTGGAGAAATCCTTTACCGGTATCGAGCTTACCCACACGCCCGACAAGCTCACGTATTATCAGGGTGACAGCATTGATACGGCGGGCATGGTCATCACGGCGTTTTATAACAACAATACATCGGATTTTATCAATAACGATGAATGTACGGTAAGTGAGCTGACCGACGCGGTAGGCAAACAGACGGTTACCGTGACGTATAACGGACAGTCGGTTGAATTTACCGTCAATGTTCTCGAAAAACCCGCTTCGACAGGAGCCGTCGAGACGCCGCTTATCGAGATCGCCGATTTTTACGGCGGTAAGCGCGCGATTATCTCGTGCGCTACGGACGGCGTGGAAATTTATTACACGACGGACGGAACCGAACCTTCGACGTCGTCACAAAAGTACACGGGGCCGATCGAGCTGACGGAAACAACTGAGATAAAGGCCATAGCGGTTAGGACGGAAGCTTCTGCCGGCGCGGCCTCAATCGAGTCTGCCGAGGCGGAGGCGGCCTTGGCGGAAGCTCCTGTCAGCGCGGTTTCGAGCGAGCCTGTCAAAGTGGAAAAGGTGTCCGCTCCCGAAGCGGACGTGCTGTCCGGAGAGGTCGCCGCCGGGACGGAAGTAAAACTGACCTGCGCGACGCCCGGCGCGGAAATATATTACACGACCGGAGACTCGCTGAACGACGAAAATTATATACGCTATACGGATAAAATCGTCATAACAAAGGATACGACGCTCCACGTTATGGCGGCAAAGCGCGGCTGCGTAACAAGCGAGGACGTCTCGTTCGCCTACTCCGCAACGTCTGACGATCCTGACGCGGCGGTGCTTATGGTTGACACGGCTATAGGCAGGGCCGACGAAACCTTCAACCTTCCCGTATATGTGTACGCGGACAGAAACATTTTGGACGCCCGCGTCATGATCGAATATGACAGCAACAAATTTGAATACGTATCGTTCGCTCCGGGCGTTGACGTGCAGCCTTCGGAAGTATCGGTTGTCGCGTCAAATAATACGGTAACGGTTCGCTGCGCGGGATACGGCATAAGCGGCGAAACGTGCTTGCTTGAATTTAAAGCGAAAGCCGATGTCGAGAAAGGCGATTACGACATTCCCGTAAGAGAAGTTGACATAAATACCGACAGCGACGGACTGACCCATATTTATTACACCGACGGACTTGTGACGATTGTTCCCGCGAAAACGGAGATTACGGTGAGCGCGTCGTTCTTTGTTGATTCGGAAAGCAATATGATAGACGATGTGTCTGAACTAAAGGGTGATTTGACCGCGTGGGTTACAACCGAACTGGAAGGTGAAACGG
>CANQKL010000139.1 GCA_947624455.1 uncultured Clostridia bacterium | reverse complement strand
TGCGGGAGTGACTCAGTGGTAGAGTGTCACCTTGCCAAGGTGAAAGTCGCGAGTTCGAATCTCGTCTTCCGCTCCATCGTCGGAACAAGCGTCACAGAGCTTGTTCCGATTTTTTATAAAAATAATATTTATGAAAGAAACAGGGTGGGGCTATGAATTGGATGCAGGTCAGTATTTACACCACGGCCGAGGGCATTGACCCTGTCTGCGGACGGCTGCTCGGCATGAATATCGGCGGCTTTGAGATCGAGGATAAGGACGATTTTAACGAGTTCCTTGAAAACAACCATATGTACTGGGACTATGTCGACGATAAGCTCCTGGCCGAAAAGCAGGGAGAGACAAGGGTCAAAATATACCTCGGCGAAAACGAGGACGGCGCGGCTCAGCTTGTCCAGGTAAAAAGCGAACTGGCGGCCTTAAAGAGCCTTGACCCCGACGGCCGGTTCGGTCGGCTTGAAATTGAGATAAACAGCCTCAGCGAGGAGGACTGGGAAAATAACTGGAAGCAGTATTTTCACCCTATCCCCGTGGGAGACAGGCTGATCATAAAGCCCGAGTGGGAAAGCTTAGACGATACCGAGGGGAAGATAATTTTCAACATTGATCCCGGAATGACCTTTGGAAGCGGGCAGCATGAAACCACCCGTCTCTGCGTGGAGCAGTTGGACAAGCGGGTAAAGCCCGGTATGCGCGTGCTTGACCTGGGCTGCGGCAGCGGGATACTGTCCATTATTTCTCTGCTGCTGGGGGCCGATTACGCCTACGCCATCGACATTGACCCGAATTGCAGGAAGATCGCTTACAGCAATGCCGCCCTCAACGGCATTGGTTCGGACGTTTACGAGGTAAAGTCAGGAAATATCATCGGCGACGGGGATTTTAAGGCCGAGGTGGAGGCCAGGGGCGGCTTTGACATCGTAGTTGCAAATATAGTGGCCGATGTGATAATCCCGCTCTGCGACGACGCCCGCCGCTATATGAAGGAGGGCGGGGTATTTATCTGCTGCGGCATAATTGAACCCCGGCTGCCCGAGGTTCTTCGGGCTATGGAGGAAAACGGTTTCACCATACTTGAAGAAAAGAACGAAAACGACTGGTATTGTATCGTATCTATGTAAAAATACCGCTGTAAAGGACTAAGGCATTATGGCTAACTTTTTTGTAAACAAATCGGATATTGACGGCCCCGCCGCCAGAATAGCCGGGGAAGAAGCCGGTCACATCAGCCGCGTCCTGCGGATGAGGGCGGGGGAGGAGCTTACTCTCTGCGATGGGGAGGGAACCTTTTACGACGCGGTCATAACCGATATCGGCAGGGACGAGGTGCTGACGAAGATCGGGCGAGCTTATCCCGCGCCCACAGAGCCGGGGGTCAGTATAACCCTGTTTCAGGGGATACCCAAAAATCCGAAGCTGGAGTTTATTGTTCAAAAGGCGACGGAGCTGGGAGTGACCCGTATAGTGCCGGTCAACACCGCCCGCATTGTGGCGAGGCTGGAGAAGGAAAGCAAGGTACAGCGGCTGCAAAAGATAGCGGCCGAGGCCGCCCGGCAGAGCCGCCGGGGTATAATTCCCCAGGTCTGCGCCCCCGTCTCCTTTGACAAAGCGCTGGAGCTGGCTGGAGAGCTTGACCTTTCCATTATTCCCTATGAGGAGGAAGCGGGCTTGTCAGCCAAGGCTTTTCTGAGAGGAAAGAGCGCCGAAACTCTGGGCATTTTCATAGGCCCGGAAGGGGGCTTTGAGCCTTCGGAGGCGGAGCTTGCCGCGAACAGGGGAGTCGTCCCCATTACGCTGGGGCCTCGGATACTGCGAACCGAGACCGCCGGACTTGTTGCGGCGGCTCTGGCTTTATATGAATTGGGGGAGATGGAGTGATCGCTTATCTTGGCAGAACCGCCGACAGTCAGGTGTTCATTCAAATGGCGCTGCGGGATTTTACCGGTGAGCAGCGGTTCTTTGAGATAAAAAGACGTCCCACCGGCAAACCCTTTGCCTTAGACGGGCCCTGTTTTTCCTTTTCTGACGGCAAGGGCTATGTCCTCTGCGCGGTCAGCCAGCATGAGGTGGGGGCCGACCTGGAGCTGCGCCGAGACGCAAAAAAATATATGTGCGTGGCCGAGAGATTCTTTTCGCCGGAAGAATTTGCCGCGGCGAACGAGGAAAACTTTTTTGAGCTTTACACCGCCAAGGAAGCCTATGTGAAGTTTACGGAAATGGGAATTTTCAGCGGAATGGAGCGGTTCTCCGCCCTGAGCGGCAAGGTGGGGAACGTGAATATAGTGAAATTTTCCGAGGGCGACCTGATTTGCGCCGCCGCTTCGGAGACGGAAAAGGATGTGAAGGTAAAATGGATATACTTGTAACAGCGTTTACACCCTTTGGCGGTATGGAAAAAAATATGTCCTCGGCGGTTATGGAGCTTTTGCCCGAGAAAATAGGGGACAATCGTATACACAAGCTGCTGATACCCACTTCCTATGAGAGGGCGTTTTCCGAGCTTCGCCGCTGGCTCAACGAGCATAGGGCCGACGCCGTTGTTCTCACCGGCCAGGCTGGAAGGGATGGGATGACCGTCGAGAGGGTGGCCATCAATGTGGGAGACGGAGCTATGGCTGATAACGACGGGGCGGTATATACCGACCGCACCCTTGTGCCGGACGGCCCAGCGGCCTATTTCTCCACCCTGCCCATTAAGCGTATGTGCGCCGCCGCTGACTGTGCGGTCAGCAATTCGGCAGGCACCTATGCCTGTAACTGCGTGATGTATAAGGCTCTTCATTTCTTAGACGGCTCTGGAGTCCTCTGCGGCTTTGTTCACATTCCAGCGGCCGGCCCGGCCGAAAAGTGGGCCGAAGAACTGGTCAAGATGCTGGGCTGCCTATAACGGAGGGACTTGGCGCAAAAACTTTAGATTATTTTGAAAAAATTATTGACAAACTTTGAATTTTGTATTATACTAAAATAGTGTGTCAGGCGGTTTCGAGGAGGGACGGCAATGAAACTGAACATCGGTCCCGTCCTTAAAAACGAGGGCGCCGCAGTTGAGTTTGACTCGACGGTGGAGCTGGGACGGCTGGAATACTTAGGCAATACTTTTGATTTTAAGGAACCGGCTCGTGTTACCGGCAGGGTCAGGAGCATTGGCGGCACTCTGGAGCTTAGCGGCTCTATAACCGGCAGATACGTTTCCGCCTGCGACTGCTGCGGCAAAGCGGTTGAGGGCGGTATTGACATTGCCATTGACGAGGCTGTCAACAGTGAGACTGAGGATTTTGACCCCGAGTGTTTTGTTCTCAGCGGTACGGCGCTGGATATTTCCGGCCTGATTAATTCGCTGGTGTGGGAAAGTCTCCCTATGCGGCTTTTGTGTCGGGAGGACTGTAAGGGTCTGTGCAGCATCTGCGGCTGTGACCTGAATGAAACTGTTTGTAATTGCGACCATACGGTCTATGACCCGAGGTTCGCTATTCTGAGAGAACAGCGTTAGCCGTTCTTTCCATAAATATTTAACAGCGAGGTGTTAAAAATGGCGGTTCCCAAGAGAAGAACTTCAAAGGCGAGAAAGCACCTTAGACGTGCCAATTGGAAACTTTCCGTGCCCGGCATGATAGCCTGCCCCAATTGCGGCGAGCTTATCAAGCCCCATGTTGTCTGCAAGCACTGTGGATTTTACAAGGGCGTTCAGGTAGTTGCCAAAAAGGAAGCCTAAAAGGATAGTATCCTTGAGCTTGAATGGGTCTCCGTCCGGCGGGCAAACCGTTTCCCGCCCGGGCGGAGTTTGACCCGCTCCTTAGTTTAATATGCTCCCATAGTTAAGTGGATATAATAAGCCCCTCCTAAGGGCTAGTCGCGCGTTCGACTCGCGCTGGGAGTGCCACCGCCGGAAGGCGGTTTTTTCTTTAATTAAAAGCGCGCAAAAAAGCCCGGCATAGCCGGGCTTTTGATGTGCGTTTACGCCGCGTTTTGCGGCGCGGGGGAAGCCCTTCGCGAAGCCTTACTGCACGTCCTTAATTGCTGCCTGAGCAGCGGCAAGGCGGGCGATGGGTACGCGGAAGGGAGAGCAGGAAACATAATTAAGGCCGATCCTGTGGCAGAACTCAACGGATGTGGGATCGCCGCCGTGTTCGCCGCAGATACCAACGTGAAGGTTGGGATTTACGGGCTTGCCCAGCTTGATGGCCATTTCCATCAGCTTGCCTACGCCGGTCTGATCCAGCTTGGCAAAGGGATCGTTCTCAAAGATCTTGGTGTCATAGTAGGCGTTAAGGAACTTACCGGCGTCGTCACGGGAGAAGCCGAAGGTCATCTGAGTGAGGTCGTTGGTGCCGAAGCAGAAGAAGTCGGCCTCGGTAGCAATTTCATCGGCGGTGAGGGCGGCGCGGGGGATCTCGATCATGGTGCCGACCTCATACTTAAGGTCAACGCCAGCGGAAGCGATCTCGGCGTCGGCGGTCTCAACGACTACCTTCTTAACAAACTTGAGTTCCTTGATGTCGCATACAAGGGGAATCATTATCTCGGGCTTAACAGTCCAGTCGGGATGAGCCTTCTGAACGTTGATAGCGGCACGGATAACGGCGCTGGTCTGCATCTTGGCTATCTCGGGATAGGTGACGGCCAGACGGCAGCCGCGGTGGCCCATCATGGGGTTGAACTCGTGAAGTGAAGCGATGATGGCTTTGATGTCGTCTACGCTCTTGCCCTGAGCCTTGGCCAGC
>CANQKL010000138.1 GCA_947624455.1 uncultured Clostridia bacterium | reverse complement strand
ATTTTGGACGAGCTGCTCACGGCTCATCCGGACACCGACTTCGTGCAGCTACAGCTAAATTACGCGGATTGGGAAAATCCCGACGTCGCGGCCCGGGAAAATTATGAGGTCGCCCGGCGCCATGGGAAGTCAATAGTTGTTATGGAACCGGTCAAGGGCGGCGCTCTGGCCAATCCTCCGGCGGAGGTACAGAACGTGCTGCGCGAGGCGAACGGGAAGGCTTCCTTTGCCTCATGGGCAATACGTTACGCCGCTTCGCTGGATGGGATCATAACCGTACTTTCGGGAATGTCAAATCTGGAGCAGATGCGTGACAACCTTTCGTACATGAAAAATTTTGAACCGCTCAACAGTGAGGAGCAAGCCGCCATCCGCAAGGCCCAGGAAATAATGACCGGCGTTAAGTCCATTCCCTGTACGGCCTGTCATTACTGTACCGCGGGCTGCCCGAAAAAGATACATATCCCTGAAATTTTTGCGGCGCGGAATCAGCAGCTTGTCTGGGGCCAGTTGGACGAGGGCAGGCGGCAGTATCTGGACGCCGTAAAAGACGGCGGACGGGCCGTCGACTGTATTGCCTGCGGTCAGTGCGAAAGAGCCTGCCCTCAGCAGATAGATGTTATAACAAGGCTCAAGGACTGCGCGAAGCAGTTTGATTGAAAAGCGTAGGCCGCTCAAGAACGGAGCGGCGGACAAAAACACAGGTCCCTGAGCGGAAACGCACAGGGGCCTGTGTTTTACTATTAGGGTTTGCGCTATGCGAGATCGGTTCTCGCCGCCGCCGGTATCATAGTACCCTTGAACCAGCCGTAGACCGAGATCTTTTCGGCTTTAGAGCTGACGGAGGCCGAAAAGTCCGTATCGTGACCGCCCGAGAGAGTCAGCTCCTTAGACTCCACGCTCAGGAGCTTGCCATCGGCGTCATAGGACGCGCAGTAGACAGTGTACTCGCCAGTCTGAGCGCAGGTGATCTTGCATGAGAATCTGCCGCCATCCCGCGCCGCGTCGGTGACCTTCAAAGGCCGGGCCGTTTCCAGAGCGTTGCCCTGAGAGATCCGAGCCTCCCAGAGCAGAGCGTCGCTGTCGCTGTCCTCGGCCTGAATGGCAAGTGAGCCGTTGACCACCTCGCCCTCTCCGTAGGTCAGGTAGAGCTGACTGTTGCGGTTCTGTATCTTATAATAGGTCTTACCGTCTTTTAGTATGGGGATAAATCTCCACTGTTGGTCAAGGCTGCCGGTGTAATCCCACTGTACAGCCCGCGCTCCCGGCGTCAGTTCGCCTGCCCAGACGCCTATGACCTTTTCGCTGTTGAAGCTTTCTATCCTGTACCAGCCGCTGTCCGTGGGTTTAAGTATCCACTGTTGTTCCACGGCTCCCCTGTCGTCCCAGGCCAGCAGATTAGCCCCATTGTCGAAACTCGCCTGAGAGACTGAAAGAGACATACTGGGACTGTTACGGTTGAACAGTTTGACCATGGTGTTCACATCCTCGTCGTCCCCGGAGGAGGAGAAGGTTGCGTCAGGGTCTGTGGCAAAGCCGGAATTGTCCCCGGCGATCCGGAATGTGTTCACGGAATGAGGCGGGACGGTGGGCTTTACCTTTCTGCCGTTAAAGTTGATGGCCACATCCAGGTACAGGCCGCTGTTGTTTTTGACGACCAACACGTTTTCACCGTCAGCGTTCTGAAAGGCTATCTTGTCGCCGTAGTTGCCGTCGGTCTTTATCCGCCTGGCGCCGCCGCCGATATAGGCGGAAAAATGGCGGAACACGTAGTACATGGGAGTATAGACCACCTCGTTAGTGACGGAGTTGACGATGATAGGCGCGTTCTGGGGCCAGGGGTTGGGGTTGGTGTTTATACCGTTTTCGTCAAGAACCATGTTCCAAAGCATATACTCGTTCACACCGGCCTCCAAAAACTCCTTGATACAGTCGAAGTGTTCCTCGCCGTAAAGCCAGGTGTTGCCGCCGTTCCCGCATTTAGTCTCAGACTGCATCAAAATGTAGCCGGTATCCTGGTTCTGCCGATAGACCCGCTTTGCCAACGGGGCCGACCACCACTGAAAGCCCAAGCCCTTGATCAGGCCGCTGGTGACCGGATCACTGAGGGTAGGATCGGCCAAACTGGCCTGAGAATCGGTAAAGGTACCCAAATATATCTCGGTATCGAGGCCGTGCTTTTGAAGCGTGGGATACAGGTAATCCCGAATAAAGACGTTGAGCTGTTCTCCGCTCCACACGCAGGAGGGATAGCCTACATTTATGGTGGGTTCGTTTTGCGGCATAACCCTGGCGACTTCGACGCCCTCGGCCTTATAGGCTTCTATGTATTTGGCGAAATACTCGGCGTAGGCGCTTAACACCTCGGGCGTAAAGTTCAGCGTGTTGTCGCTGCCGGGGCCGGGAACGGACTTGTTCTGTTTCATCCAGGCGGGGGGCGACCAGGGGGAAGCCCAGAATTTTAGGTCGGGACGAATTTTTTGGGCCTGGCGGATATAGGGCAGAAGGTTGGCGCGGTCATTTTCTATGGAGAAATACTCCATGCCGTAGTCGCTCTCAACGCCCTCGGGCAGCTCGTCATAGGATTGGTCGTTGCGAATGGAGAAATCGCTGTTGCCCAGGGGCAAACGGCCTACCTTTAGCCCGAGTCCGTCGTCGCTGAAAAGATTTTTTATTATCTCGCCGCGCTGAGCGTCGGTGAGCTTTTTCATAGCGTCCCAGCCCCGTTCGTTGAAGCAGCCGCCCCAGGGCGCGTCGCTCAAGGTCTGGTACCGGGTGTTCTGATCCACGTCGATGTACAGCTCGGTGTCGTTGTCCCAGTCAGTGACGGACAAGGCTCCCATATCGACCCAGCGCTCCTGATCGGTGGTACACTGCCAAAGCACCTGCTCCTCATTGTCCGCGGAGACAGGAATTGGCACAGTTAACATGGAAGCGGCTGTACAGGCCGAAATGATTTTAGTCATAGATTTCACTGTCCTTTTCATTTTTTTCTCTCCCTTCCTACTAAGAATAACATAAAAGGGTATTGAAATTATAGTAAAATTATGTTAAAATATAGACAAATATTGCGGAGGTGAGGAAATGCTGCCGTTTATGGAGCAAAAGAACACCGACCTGTTCCTTTATAGTTATCGGAATTTTTCCTTTCCCGCTCACTTTCATGACGGGTTAGAAATAATCTACGCGCTCGGCGGTACCGTAACTCTCAACGTGGAAGGGGAAAATTATCCGGTCGCCCAAGGAAAGTTGGGCGTTGTGCTGCCGGGACAGATACATTCCTATGACGCCCCGCCCCAGACCGCCAATGAAGGCAGGATAATACTTTTAGGACAAAGATTGCTTGGAGAATACTACCCCGACCTCTCGGGGCGGAGCCTTGAGGAACCGGTTTTTACCCTTGAGGAGCTACACCCTCACTGTAAAAGCGCCGTGGAGACTTTGGTCATGTCCGGCGGCGAGGACGTCCGCCTGCAAAAGGCATACGCCTCTCTTTTTCTCTGCCGGTTCCTGCCGTCAGCGCGGCTGACCGACACGGGACACGGCGGTGATCCTCTCCTGTATTCTTTGGTCAGGTATATGGGCGACCATTTCAGGGAGAATATCGGCCTTGGAGACGTCGCCGCCGCCCTCTATGTCAGCAAGTACCACTTGTCCCGACTGTTTTCTCAGTCGCTAAAAATGAATTTCAACAGCTATCTCAACAGTTTAAGGGTCAACGCCGCCATTGGCTTGATGGACAGCGCCGACCTGGCAATTACCAAAATAGCTTACGAGGTTGGCTTTGGCAACGTGCGCACCTTCAACCGCGCTTTTCTGAAAGAAACCGGGGTAACTCCCCGCATATTTCGGAAACGTAACATAAGATAATAAATTGACATTTAGCGTTACGCTGGGGGGAACTTTCGCTTACGAAAAATTCTAATTAATGTATATAATCCCAGGTACGCGCCCTGGGATTATATGTTTTTTATTGAAAGGGAATTTCCTTCCGAAAAAAGGCTATTCCGCCAGAGCCGGACAGGTCAAAGGCTCCAATTCTTGAAGCCCGGTGACCAGCATGATCTTTGTTCCCTGAGAAAAACCTTCGGGCAAGGGAAAGTACTGGGTCAGACCGGGGCCGTCCACCGGAACCGTGACAGCCTTATTGAGACTGTCGCCGCTGTAAGACGCGAAAACCACTGTCCCGCCGCCCATGCTTGTGACCAGGACTCCGCCCTTTATGGGGGTGAGCTGGCTGGGAACGCTGTCGGCCAATATCCTTAGCCCGCCATAGGTCGTGGAGCCGTCCTTCCAGGAGCCGAAGCTTTCAATGCCGCCGAAGCTTGAAGCCGAGCCTTTGTAGCAGTCGGAGCTGACCGGCCTTGGCAGTCCCGCGCTTACCACGGAATATGTGACGGTGTATACCGGATCGCCGTCCCGCATGGAACCGAGATTGACGTTGGAGCGGTTTGCGGCCGAGCCGTAAAGCTCTTTCAATTCCTGGGACCAGACGGTATTTTCAACCGTGATCCGTATTACGTCGCCCTCGCCGTAGGCCGCGGCTCCCCGCTGGGTCATAGCCGAGCCGGGGAACACCGCCTCGGAAACAAAGTTCTCGAGCCTTTTTTGGTCGGCTGTGTCGGTGACATATTTGGAACCGCAGAAATTCTGCTCGCCCCGGCCTGGATAGATGCGTTTGTTGTCAGCCGCGAAGCGGTGGGCGAAGATGTATTTTCCGTTCCCGTCCAGTATGACGTGGTCGG
>CANQKL010000137.1 GCA_947624455.1 uncultured Clostridia bacterium | reverse complement strand
TTATCCCTCACTCTACACAAAGGAGACTTGCATATGAACGATACTCTGGCAAACGATTTGCCGCTCTCCGATCAACAAGACGAAAACGAGGTCAGCATTGACCTTTTGCAGATTCTGGGCCTCCTCTGGTCCCGCAAATTCGTGATCCTTGCCGCTATGGTGGCGGCCGCCGTCCTCGCCGTTATCAAGGTGGCTTTCTTTACCGCCGATGTGTTCACCGCCGAGGGCGTGCTATACGTCAGCAACCGTACCGAGTTCACTCAGACCATGGAAAACGACATGGTCTATGGCTCCGACATCGACGCCTCCCGTATGATGAGCGAAACCTATATGGAGATTCTTACCACCCGCGCTTTCTTTACCGACGTGAGCAAGGCTATCGGCGAAAAGTACACCTGGGAAGAGATAAGCTCCATGATGTCCATTTCCGTGGTCAACGAAACTGAGCTGCTGCGCATTACCGTTCTCAGCGGCTCCGCCGAGGACGCCTATCTTGTGGCCAACGGCATTATCAGCCAGGCCCCCAAAAAACTGAACGAGATTTTTGACGGCGGCGAGATTAAGGTCGTCGAGGCTCCGGTTTTCCCGGACGAGCCTAACGGCAAGGGCCTGATGCGCTTAATGCTCATCGCCATGATGGCGGCCTTGGTTCTCAGCTGCGGCGTTATCATTGTGCTGAACTTCTTCGACACCACTATCCACCGCAGCGACGATATTTCCAAACGTTACAACATTTCTATTTTGGGCGAGATTTCCCAGTAAGGAGGTAAGGATTTGAGCGTAAAAGGATTTCTGAGATGGATGCGCAGCGGCAGGCCCCGCCATTCAAGGACCCTGACCGATTTGGAAAACAAGAACCGCATCCTCAACGACAAGAGCAGCTTTGCCACCGTTGAGACCTTCAAGGCCATCCGAACCAACGTAATGTTTTCCATGCCGAAAACCGACAGCGGCAAGGTCATTATCGTGACCAGCTCCGCTCCCGGCGAGGGCAAGACTACTACCTCCATAAATCTGGCCATTACCTTTGCGGAGATGGGGGCCAAGGTGTGTTTGATAGACTGCGATTTGCGCAAGTCCAGGGTTCACAGGTATCTGGAGCTGGACCGTAAGATCGGCATGAGCAACGTGCTGTGCGGCTTCTGCACCCTTAACGAGGCCATTAAGCCCGGCGTGCGGAAGAATCTTGACGTTCTCCCCGCCGGTGAGATACCGCCCAATCCGGCCGAACTCATGGAGAGCGAGGAGTTCGGGAGAGTCATATCCCAGCTGCAAAAGAGCTACGACTACATTTTTGTGGACACGCCACCCATTACGGTAGTTACCGACGCGGCGGTGGCGATGAAGTATTGCACGGGCGTAATAATAGTGGTGCGTCAGGACGTGACCACCTTTGACCTGATGGACGCGGCGACAAACGTTATTCGAACCACCGGGGCGAGGATATTGGGCGCTGTGATACTGGGAGCCGACGAGCGATCCAAGAAATACGGTTATTACCGTTCCGGCAAGTACGGCTACAAGTATGGGTATAAATATGGGTACAAGTACGGCTATGGTTACGGCTATTCCTACGACTACCGCTATGAAGACAAGTCCGACGACAAAGACAAGAAAGATGCAAAAAAATAACTATAAAAACGTTCAAGGGGAACCCTTTCGGGTTCCCCTTAATTTAATGTCTAATTTGCAAAGGCTTTCGTCCAACGGCTCGGACGTTACCGCGCCATAACGCCGTTCAGACAGTTGACCGCCTCAGACTCACAGTCATAGAACACGGTCTTTTTGTGACTGATTACCGTAACATCGCCCCAACGCGTGGCGTAAAGGCCCATTGCCTCGGCAAGCGCATCCGCTGTGGCGTACGGCACAGAATCCTTCTTGACAGTATCGTTCAGTTGACCGGAGCCGCCGTTCACATCGTCGGTAAGCCTATATCCGCCGCCGGAAACCGCCGTGCTAAAGCCGAAGTACTTGGCTGTGGTCACCACGGGCAGATAGAGGACTCCGTTCTCCACATAGGCGGTACTGTAGCTAGCCTCGCCGTCATTATATACCTTTCCGTCAGTGAACGCAACCGCGTTCCAGAGCCGACGTTTTAAATAGGTCTCGTTATCAGCCGTTACGCCGCCCACAAAGCGGGACGCCTCGCATCCGGCAAGGAGGAAGGCCCCATAGCCAAAGGGCTGTTCACGCCAATCCTCAGTGGCTTGAGCCACATTGGAACCGATCTGCTGGCAATAGCCAACCTTGCCGTCGGATTGAAGCGCAACCTCGCTCAGATACTTCCAAGCCCGAAGCGCCGGTTCCAGGTAAGTCCCCTCGTCCAACATTCCGCTGTTGAGGCCCCAGAACAGACCGTAGGTGAAGAAAGCGGTTCCGCTCGTCTCGTAACCCCAGGTGTTTCCGTTCTCGCCTCGGGGATAGTTTTGAAGCATGGACTGGGTCCAGAAGCCACGGCCTTGATCGTCCTGACGCTGACAGTTGATTATGGCGGCGGCCATTTCCTTATAAAGGTTGACAAAATAAGGATAGCTCTCGTGGTTTTCGGGAATGTCGGTAAGTATCTTCGCCAGTCCGGCAAATACCCAGCCGTTGCCACGGGACCAGAAGTTCTTTTCGTCGGCGTGGCCGGAATTGGCGTTAAGGGGATAAACATAATTCGCGTCGCGATAGAACAGATTGGCATAGTTTTCAGGATCGGAGAAGTAGCTATTCCTGTTCTTGTTATTTTCGGCGGAGGTAGTGTAATTTTCACCCTTTTCAGTATCGCTCGCGCCTTTATTTGGGATGCCGCAGTCGCCGTCGTACATCAGCTCGGCGGAGAACCGGTAGTAGTCGTAGAGCTTGTCGATATAGGTGATATCGCCGGTGTTAAGGTACATCTTGGTCATTATGGGCGGCACCATGTACAGCGCGTCGGCCCAATACCAGAAGTTGTCGTTTCCTTTGGTTATCTGATAGCTCATGACCTCATCGACGCGGCTGATATTCGCCCGTTCTGAATCAATCAGGTACATATCCAGGAACGACTGGAAGCATATTTGCCAGTCGCCAAACAGCACGTCGGTGGTGCTGTCGCTGTCACCGGCGGGGTAGTTCCACGTCCACTGATCTTTATTAAGGTCAGTCCGCTTATTGCCCATCCAATTCCTTGAATTGGCCCAGTCAAAGGAATAATCCAGATAATTCTCGCCGCCAAAGGTGAAATAAGTTTCCATATTGCCGGTGTGATACGCGGCTATATCCCAGAAGGTTCGGTTGTTAGCGCTGTTGTGGCTCTGGTAATAATTGTTGGCCCGAAGAACATTTTCCTTAATGCTGTCATAGTCGGGCATAAGCTCCAGTATTCCATGGCCGTACAGATTCGCCGCCAGAATCGGCGCACTGAGGGGCCGACCCTGGGCCAGCTCCCAAACATATATGCGCAGATCCTCTCCCCTGTCACGGTCATAGTTCACAGAATACTCCAGCTCCTTACGGTTCGTCATGGAACCGTTGAGAGAAGCCTTTTTAGTGGAAACCGAGGCCAGGCGTCCGTTCTGGTCATACCTGGCGGCAATGACCGCTATCTCCCCCGCTTCGGCAGCGGTGTTGGCGGCTACGGCCTCGATCCTCACGGTGTAATTCGCGGAATCCTGACCCTCAAGATAGGCTTCGGCACGGGCGCTGACTCCCTCGTACAGATCGCCGGTGACGATCACGGTCTGAACCGGCTCGGTTATCTGACCGCCGACAAACTGGGCGTTCCGAAGCTGAGGATAGTATTCGGAAACCGTGGCGGAGCTGAGGGCGCTGCCGGTTTGTACCTCCATTTCAACGGGATCAGCCTCGTAAACCCCGTCAGCGGCGCGGTATTCGACCGTGACAAGGCTGGCGTAGCCCAGCGTCTCCCCATCCTCGCTGTAATACCTGCCGTAAGCCTTGATATTGGCCGGTACCTTAAGGCCCTCCGCCTCGCCGTAAACCGTAGAAAAGCCCACCTTGCCGGGAACAGCCTTCTCAAATGTGACAGGCAGGGCAACGCTGTGACCTCCGGCGCTGAGCAGCGCCTGCTCAGGGAAATCGGGAACGCTGTCATAATAAGAGCTTACGGTTATATCGTCAAATTCATAATCCTTTGTTTCGTCCATCGTCAACGTCATAACGTCGTGAGAGCCGTCTACCTTTTCGATATAGGCTCCGCTCCTGTAAACGTAAACTCCGCCGCCCTGGACAAGGATATTTTTCCGATCCTCATAGGTGAAGGTCTGATTCTTCGGAGCTGTGACAGTTTCGGTCAGCAGAGTCCTGCCGCCGGAAACATAATTGACCGTCACGGGCTGGCCCTCGACAATATAGGACATCGTGGGCGGATTTTCCCCATGCTCGCGGGAATAAATATAGGTGGCGCAGGTGTCGCTGCTGACATAGAAGCTGTAGTATTTCCGTCCTGGCGCGCTCTTTATATAGTCGTATACGTCGAACTCCAGCCACACGTTCTTAAGCGTGGCGTCAAGGCCCGCGCTGGCGATCTCGGTGGAATGGCCGATGATTTCATCCTGGGTATTCCAGGTGAGGGAATACTCATCCCAGTCGCCGTACTCCTCGTCGATGGCATAGAGGGTGTAGGTGGTATAGGCCCAGTTGTCGATGTTCTGCACGAAAAGCCTTACCTTGGCGTCAAGGACGCCGTCGATATCGCTCCCGGGGAAGCGCAGGAACGTATAACGGTTATACTCGGCTCGGCCCGCGCCGCCATTATAGGTCACGCGGAGGTCGCCGTCGCCGTAATTGCCGTTGCCGCCGCTTTCATTTGAGGTGTAAGTA
>CANQKL010000136.1 GCA_947624455.1 uncultured Clostridia bacterium | reverse complement strand
TTCCTCGGGGGGATTGCCCTTCTGCACTTCCGCCCCGCAGGTGGACAGGGAATTTACATTGTGCGCCTTGGAGGAGCCTGTGGCTCCGCCGCAGCCGTCACGGCCTGTGCGCCCGCCCAGCAGGATTATTATATCTCCCTTTTCCGGACGCATACGCACAACATGATCCTTAGGGGTGGCGCCCACAACGGCGCCTATCTCCATGCGCTTAGCCACGTAACCGGGGTGGTAGATCTCCGCCACCTGACCGGTGGCAAGACCGATCTGATTGCCGTAGGAGCTGTAGCCCCCGGCGGCGGTGCGGGTTATCTTGCGCTGTGGCAACTTGCCGGGGAGGGTGTCCTCAACGGCGGCGCGGGGGTCGCCGCTGCCGGTGACGCGCATCGCCTGGTAAACGTAGCTCCGGCCCGAAAGCGGATCACGGATGGCTCCGCCAAGGCAAGTGGCGGCGCCGCCAAAGGGTTCTATCTCGGTGGGGTGGTTGTGAGTCTCATTTTTGAACATAACCAGCCACGGCTCGGGCTTGCCGTTGATATCGGCGGTGACGTTGATGGAGCAGGCGTTTATCTCCTCGCTCTCGTCAAGGTCATCCAGCTTACCGGCGGCCCTTAGCTCCTTCATGGCGATCGTAGCCAGGTCCATAAGGCACATCGGCTTTGTGCGGCCAATGGACTCCCGACCTGATTTATAGATTTCAAAAGCCTCCTTGAGGGGAGCGAAGCCCTCCTCTATCTCCACCTTATCAAAAATCGTGGTAAAGGTAGTGTGGCGGCAGTGATCGGACCAATATGTGTCAATGACGCGCATTTCCGTAAAGGTGGGATTCCGGCCCTCGGTGTCTCTAAAGTAGGTTTGGCAAAATCTGAGGTCGTCCAGATCCATGGCAAAGCCCATTTTCGCGGCCAAAGCCTCCAGCGCCTCATCCCCGCCGTCGATAAAGCCCTTGACCTCGGCCACGTCGGCGGGAACGTCGGCGGACATTATAAGGCTTTCGGGCTTTTCCATGCCCGTCTCATGGGCTTCAACAGGGTTGATGACGTATTTTTTTATGCGTTCCACATCCTCCAGAGAGACGGCGCCCCTGAAAATTATGAGCTTGGCGGCACGCACGATGGGCTTTTCCCCCTGAGTTATTATCTGTACGCAGACGGCGGCGCTGTCGGCCCGCTGGTCGTACTGACCGGGCAGCAGCTCGTAAGCGATGACGTTCTCGCCGGGAGAAAGCTTCAGCTCCTCGTCGAAGGCCCAGTCCACCGGAGGCTCGGAAAACACCAGCGTTCTGGCGGCGGCATACTCCTCGTCGGTAACGCCCTCAATATCGTAGCGGTTTACTATCCTAAGTCCCTCCAGGCCCTCGATCATAAGGGTGTGGCGGAGATCGTGAAGCAGTCCTCTCGCCTCAACGTCAAAGCCGGGCTTTTTTTCAACGAAAATGCGTTTACTCATTTGTATCATCCTTTTTATTAATTTGGCATTATGTCATTCATTGCGAAGCTGAAATAGCGGTCGCCCGCGGTCACTATGTGGTCGATGACCTTCACGCCGATCCTGCCCATGCAGTCGCATATCTCGCGGGTAGCGTCCCGGTCGGCCTGAGAGGGCATCGGCCCGCCGCTCACATGATTGTGGGCAATTACTATCATGTCCGCCTTTTTAAGTATAGCAAACTCGGCAATCTTCCTAAGCTGCACCTCGGTCTGAGAGACAAAGCCTTCGGACAGGATATCAAAGGCTATTTCCCGCCGGGCCGCGTCAAAAGCGGCCGCCGCAAAAACCTCCCGATCCAGCATACCTATGCGCGAACACATATACTCTCCCATATGCTCGCAGTTGTCAATGAAAATGTGTCCGTCATAGCGGCTTTTGGCGTAATACTGGAACAGCTCCCGCGCCAGCCGAATAAGCACGGCAGTGTTGTAGCCCACGCCCTCCACCTCGGTCAGGGCGGGTATTTCCGCGTCCAAGACCCTGTCCAGAGAGCCAAATTTCGCAATCAGTTCATGGGCCAAAGGGTTGGTGTCCCTCTGAGGTATGGAATAGTAGAGCAGCAGCTCCCGCACCTCATGGGGTTCAAAGCTTGCCAGGCCTTCGGCCTCAAACCTGTGCCTCAGCCTGTCCCTGTGGCCGCCGTGCATATGTCCCATTACCTTAACCCTGCCTGTAATTGGCGTATATTTTGTATATCATGTACGCGCTCTGGGCGCGGGTGGCTTTTTCCCCCGCCGAAAATCCTATCTCGCTGTCAATGACCTTGTTGCCCTTGAGCAGAGCGACCGCCTCCCTGGCGTAATCGGCGGCCTCGGTCTCCACCACCGGAGGACGGATGAGGCTGACGCCCTTTATATCCGCGACGCGCTTGAGTATGAGGGCCGCGTCCTGACAACTGATATTGTCCAAAGGGGAGAACCGGCCGTCATAGCCGTTGACAATGCCGTTTTCAGCGGCGATAAGCACCGCGTCGGCATACCACTCGTCCCCGGCCACATCGGAAAAGCTTACCTTCTCGCCGCTCGGGACGAAGTCGAAAGCGGAAACTATCATCTTAACGAACTCTGCGCGGGTAACGCTGTTTTCCGGAGCGAAAGACCCGTCCCCAACGCCGTTTACCACCCCCGCGGCGGCAAGAGCGTTGATGCTCTCCCTCGCCCATTCAACGTTTTTCAGATCGGTGAAGGCGTCGGCGGGTCTATTGTCCTCGGCCACGTTTTCCTGGGGACTGTTTTCCCCGGTCACATTCTCCTCCTGCTTTTTTACAGGGACTATTTTCACGATGAGGGTAGCGTAATTGTTGCCGCTGTACGCCCAAGCCGTGGCGGTGCCGGTCTTTTTGCCGGTAATAGTGGCCTCGGTGGTGCCGCTGATGGAAATGAGGTCGGTGTCGTCCGTCTCCCACTTGACGCTGGAACCGGCAACGACGTTTACCTTGGCGGAGGAACCCATTTCCAGCTCAAGGGCGGAGGGAGTGATGGACACGCGGGTGACCACGTTGCTGTTAGTACCGGTCTGGGCCGAAACGTGGCGCACAGGCTCCTCGACCACCTCAAAGTGGTACTCGTAGGCTATCTCGGTGCCGTAGCCTATGCGCAGCATATATTCGCCAAGCTCCCACTCGCTGCCGATATTTATTTCAACTCCTTCTCTGAGCTGGCTGCGGCTTACCGTCATGGGGAAGCCCCCGCCGCTGGGGGCGATGACATAGAGCATGAGCAGGCTCATGTCGGTATCTCCCCTGACAAAAACCGTCTGTCCCAGTCCGTATGCGGTATAGATCTCGTCCAGCTCAAGAGTGGCAGCCCTGGCTCCGCCCGCAAAGCCAAAAATCAGGGCGGCGGCCATTGCCAGAGCGAGGATAAGAGTGGTAAGCTTTTTCATTTTCATTTTCCTTTCCGTTATTTCATCGGTAACCGGGGCGAGTCAGGGCGACTTCGCACAGAGACCGTCCCACTTGCGCGTTCCTTCAAGCACATACATTATAACAGATTTTTCGTCGCTTGTAAAGTCATATTTTTATGGAATTTGCTATCTCGCCGAACTGTTTTTTTGTCATAATTGCGTTTATGGCCGCCAGCAGCGAATTCGCGGATATTCGGGCGGGCAGTCCCATTCTAACGCAAAGCTCCCGCCGCCGGGCCGAGCTGTCGGGCGAGCCGGAAAGTCCCAGGTCGAAAAGGTCGCTCTTTGTGACCGGTTCGCCGACGGGGGCCGGACTGTCAGCGGCGAAGGGGCGTAGCGCCTCCTCAAGGGCCTGGCGTTCCATGCCCTCGACACCCAGCTTGCCCTCGGCGGAGGGGCGGGCCTTGCGCCGTTCCTTGCCGTATATCTCGGGAATGTAAGCGTGAAGCACCTCGCCCTCCCTGACTATGTTTTTGATGTGCGCCCGAATGGCAAAGCCCGCTCTGTCGGGATCCGTCAGGACAATAATGCCCTTTTCCCGAGCCAGGCGGCGGATAAAGTCCCTTTTTTCCCTGTCGGAAAAAATGTCAAATCCCCCTGTTACCAGGCAGAAGGCGTCGCACACCTCCCCCACCCTTTGGCGGTCGTAAATCCCTTCCACGATTATCGCTCGGGTGATATGCAGCATGAAAATCCCTCCAAAAGCGGCTTTCGCCTCGGCGTTCCAGCGGCGGCAGCTTTCCCGCTCTAATCTCGGCCGCCGCGAAGCATTTACTAAAACTACGGCGGCGATTGTCACCGCCGCCGTAAAATTAAAACTATTCGATATCAATAAGACCGTAGTCTCCCTGTTTGCGCTTATACACGATAGCCGTCTGCTCGGTCTCGGAGTTGAGAAATACGTAAAAGCTGTGATTGACCAGATTCATCTGGAGCACAGCCTCCTCCGGACTCATGGGCTTGATGTGGTGAGTCTTGGTGCGGACGATGCGGATCTCGCTGTCCTCGTTGTCGCTGGCGTCCAAAAAGAAGGTGTCTGGCGCGGCCACATCCAGCCCCTGACGGAGCCGACGGGCCAGACGGGTCTTGTTCTTCCTGATCTGACGTTCGATGGCCTCAATATTTTCGTCCACCGCGTTATAAAGCACGGCGTCCCGATTCTCGGCCCGGTATATCATGTCTCCGGACGTTATGGTAATTTCAACTATCATACGGTCCCGCTGTTCGCTCACAACGACGTTGGCCTCGGCCGAGTCGTCGAAGAACTTGCCCAGCTTGGACACTTTTTTGGCGATCATATCCTTTTTCGCGTCTTGAATGGTAAGCTTACGGGTAAAAATGTTGACCTTCATTTCTGTTCCTCCTGTAACGAATAAAATTTTAATTTGACTAAAACATGCAACACAACGGACGCGGACC
>CANQKL010000135.1 GCA_947624455.1 uncultured Clostridia bacterium | reverse complement strand
CAGGCTTCGCCTGCCGCCTGCGAGAGCTGATTTTCGTTTGTTCTGCACGATTTTTTTGGACAGCCCCCGTGCCTCCAGATTACATAGTGAGTTTTTTTCAGCCCCCTATATTTCCTATCAAAGACATCCTATTATCGCTGAAGATTGTCGTCATCGGCGTCAGGCTTTAACGCGCTTCACTTATCAAAATATTCCAGCGCCTTTTCCATTTGTACGTCGTGTATCCGTGTCATTCCCTCATAGCCGTATTCCTTAATATAGAAAGCGGTGTAATAGTCTACGACTCCGGTGACCTCCTGATTATTATAGCTTTGGAAGGCCCTTACCGCAGCCTCGGTATTTTCGTCATAATAGCCGTCCACGGAGTCGGCGGCCAAAAGGCCCAGGACATTGAGCCGCTGTTCTATGCCTTTTTTTGTGGAGGGCTGATCCAGGTTTTCCAACACGATATTTGCCATCCGCTCCTCATCTATGGGGACGGAGATGTTTTCCACCTCGATATCAGGATACAGTCCAACGGTGTGTATCCTCTCATCCTTGGGAGTGAAAAATTCGCCGATAGTGAACTTAAGGCCGCTGCCGGTGGGGGTGCGCATCATTATCTGCATACAGCCCTTGCCATATGTCTTTTGACCCAAAAGCTGAGCCTGGCCGGAGCTTTGCAAAGCCATGGCCAAAAATTCACTGGCCGAGGCGGTATTTTCATTTACCATCACCAAAAGCTTGAGCCGGGGCGCGTTCAAATTATCGGAATAAACCGCCTCGTTCATAGTCTCATCCTTATATTTGAGCTTGCCGATCAGGCCCGCGGGTATGAGCTTCTTTGCCACAGCTATAGCCGAATCAAGGTCGCCGCCGCCGTTGTTGCGCAGGTCAAGGATCACCTTATGGATATCCTTGGCGGTAAGCTCCTCGATATAGGCGTCAAATTCGCCGGGCAGAGACGAGGTAAAGGAGTCCACATCAATATAGGCAATGCCGCTGTCCAAAATTTCCATAGATGAATGGCTTTCCACCACCTTCTGGCGAATGGCGCGGACGGTAACGGACTCCTCGTTATCCCCTACCATCAGCCCCGCAACCTCGGCGGCGCTGCCGGAATAGATGGTGTCAATGACCGTGCCGCCGTTTTTACTGGACAGCACGGCGCCTATCCCAAAAAATTCGGCCTGATAATACTGAGTCTGCTGATCGAAGGATTCGGGACTGCTATATTCGCCATACTCGTCGCCAAGACTGTCCACCATGGCCTCCAGCGCCAAATCGAGATCAAAGACGCCGCCGTTTTCAATAGTGGCGCATATAACGTTATAAAGTATATTCTGGTCTGTGGCTCCGTAATAGTAGTTATCCGCCAAGGTGTGGGCATAACTGCGGATTATACTTTCCTGCTGATAAGGGCTGAACGCGGGCTTACCAGGCTCTTCCACCACCACGGCAACCGAATCCTCGGCCAGAGCTGGGGTTATCAGCATCAAAGCCGCCAGCAGGAGAGAAAGAAAAGTTTTTTTCATAAGCGCTCCTTTCTTGTACCGGCAAGCCGATACAACGCATTGTTAAACAGGACATACCTGGCCTGGGCCAAAGGCGGAAAATCCGGGGCCAGTCCCTCCCGGTCATACAGCTCCAGCGCCGCCGGAGCTATGTCCTCCCCGTCCCCGGCCAAGGCCCAAAGCAGCCTTACATCCCCTGGAGAGGTAAGCAGTTCAAGATCTTCCCGCCCATCGGGCTTATGGCCCTGAAATTCCAGCAGCGACCTGAGCCTATGGTAGGGATAGACCGCCCCAAAATTCGGATCCTCGACCGCCGGAAGCGGAATATACTCCAGTTCCCGAACCGGGCCAAGTACGCTTAAAAGAAAACCCGGCCTAAGATAAAAATTGATGAACCCTTTGGATGCGGGCTCAGCCGTCTCCCCCTCTTCCAAGTCCAGCCGCCGAACTATCCTTGCGGCTATCTCAGAGGGACGGCTGCGGAGCGCTCCGCCAAGGGCAAGAGCTACCGACGCGGCAAAATCCCCATTTTTCCCATCCCTGGGCCGGTTTACCGTGAACTGCGGGCAGAAGCCGTAAAGCTCCAGCGCCGCCCGGCGGCAAAGCTCGTACAGCCGCAGCCGCTCCTCCTCTATTCGGGAGTTCACGACCGCACCTTGATGCTCAGGAGATTTCGGCTGTGGGAGGTGCTATTGATAGTCAGGTTGTAGTCCAGATCCAGGTGGCCGCCGTTTTCGTTCATGTCGATTTTGACATCGTTAGCGGTGACGCTGACTGTCAGATTGCCAAAGGGCGTTTCATAACAGCTCATGTGGCACTGTCCCTTTTCAAAGACCATGCGGGTGTGGGCCTCGCCGCTGCGAAGCATGGTGACCACCCCATCGGGGGCTACCTTCAGCGTGGTGCTGCACCGTTCGCGGCCCAGCAGCTCGCCCTCGGGATAGTTTATGTAAAACTTCCCGGATTTCTTGTAGAGCTGTCCCTCGGTGGAATAGCTCATGGAATCCGTCTCCCCGTCGGAGGTGACGTTTCCCTTTATTTCAACATAAACTTGCTTCATAGTTATCACCACGTCATATTTTCGTTTTGTGAACGTTCTTCCCTATTTTCTGACCGAGGAACAGCCCGCCCAACTGGACGAAGCTCTCCACATCGTCAGAAACATAGAACTCCCGCCGTCCTTCGGCGGTTCGGTCGGTGAGCAGATCCTCACGGGCTAACAGTTTTCTGGCATACTGGGCGGCCTCCCTGCCGGAGGAGATGAGTTCCACCCCACTGCCCATTATATCACTTATCACGCCCTCAAGCAAGGGGTAATGTGTGCATCCCAAGATAAGTGTGTCCACTCCTTGATTTTTAAGGCCGATCAGGTAATCGCTGGCAACCATCCGCGCCACCTCGGTATCGGCGTAGCCGTTCTCCACAATGGGTACGAACATGGGGCAGGCCGCGCTGAAAACCTGGGCCGATGGCTCCAAGGAGGTTATTATCTGGGCGTATTTGTCGCTTTTTATGGTTCCCGCTGTGCCTATAACGCCTATTTTTCCGTTTTTGGTGCGCTCAATGGCGGCGTGGCACGCGGGTTCAAGCACGCCGATTATACGCACGCCCACATCTTTTATGTAGGGCAGGGCAACGCTGCTGGCCGTGCCGCAGGCGGCGATTATCAGCTTGATATTGTGTTTCAGCAGAAAATCAATATCGTCTCTTGTGTATTGAATTATAGTCTCCCGGCTGCGGTTGCCGTAAGGCACCCGGCCGGTGTCGCCAAAGTAAATTATATCTTCGTCAGGCATAACGCTCATCAGTTGTTTTACGGCGGTCAGTCCACCCAGACCGCTGTCAAAAACCCCAATAGGGCGGTTGTCCATGAATATACCCCCAATAATAATGAGTATCAACTTAAAATTAGCAGCTTATCCCATCTTTTATGACTGTGGTTTCTGAAAATGACGGCCATTTCTCCGTCGTCGTATACTTCCAAGAAGGCGCTGCGTATAGCGTTGCCCCGGCCCACCTCCAGGCTGGAAATGTTCACCTGGGTCAAAGAGTGACCGTCAACCCCGCAGATCTGGCGGCCCCAGTCCTTACCGGCCCACACCTTGTCGCCCACATGGGCGTGGCCGTAAACATGGAGCTTGACATTGTCACCTATGGGCATAAAAGCGCCCATATAGTCTGTGGCCCGATTGCCGCCAGGGTAGGCGTAATGTCCGGCGGTAATTACCCGCGGCTTTTTATCCCGCTCCGCCGACAGGCGGGCGAAATCCTCGTCGACGTATGGATAGCCGTGACCGAACTGCCTGCCGTGGCAGAAGCGCCAGCTCCCGTCCGGCGCGGCGCAGTCGGCAAAAAAGAGGACGTCTATATCCCCCAGCTTATCCCAGAAATAGAAATCGCTTATGCAGCCGGTTGTTTTCCAGCCCAGATCGCGGTGGGAAGCGACCATGTCCCGAAAAGGTATCAACGCCTCGCCTGTAGCGGAAAGATAATCCATATCGTGATTGCCGGGACAGTAGCAGACCGGTAGGCCAAAGCCAAGAAAGACCTCCTCCTGCATCTTGGTCATCGCGTTCAGCTTGGAAAGATCCTCTCCCTCAACGCTGTCCCCCAGATACCAGACCTTCTCACACCGGAGGCCCAGGTTTTCAAAGTCCTCGGCCGCCGTGTACATACAACGGCGGCTTCGTTCCGGATCATGCTGCTGGAGATCGCTGACCAGCCAAACCCTGTACAGGGTACGGCTGGCTGATACCCCCAGATACTGTTCTATCATTTGCATCTCTCCCTATGACGCGCCGTACCTCTGGCGCCGTGAAAATAAGCGGGTCGATCTCCCTTTCCCTGAAACGCCTGCCCGCGTGGCATAGGTCAAGCTTCCAAAAAGGGTGAGACGCGAAGCTTCTTAAAAGCCTTAAAGGCCCAAGTCCTGTCCTTCCGCCTTTAGGTTCGAGTTTGCAGCCCCGCCGGAGAACGGAAGCGGCAAACAGACTAAGCTGAGTTTTCGCTCACTTTACCAGGCTCTCGCCCGTCATCTCGGCAGGCTGCTCCAGTCCCATGAGCTTGAGCATGGTGGGAGCAATATCCGCCAGGCGTCCGCCCTCCCGGAGAGGGCCGCAGTCGGCGCCCACAACGATAAAGGGTACGGGATTAGTGGTATGGGCGGTAAACGGAGCCTTAGTCACAGGGTCAATGAGCTGGTCGGCGTTGCCATGGTCGGCGGTTATGCAGACGACGCCGCCCTTGCGCAGCACAGCCTCGGTCACCTGTCCAACACAGTCGTCCACAGCCTCCACGGCCTTTTTGGCGGCCTCAAAGACCCCGGTGTGGCCCACCATGTCGCAGTTGGCAAAGTT
>CANQKL010000134.1 GCA_947624455.1 uncultured Clostridia bacterium | reverse complement strand
CTTTGAACGCCACGATATTCCCACCCGTGTTCAGACCGCCATCGAGATGCGGCAGATCGCCGAGCCTTACATCAGAGGGCGGGCGGTGAGCCATCTGGAAAAGGGGAGGGTCGTGATTTTCGGCTGCGGCACCGGCAATCCGTTTTTCTCCACAGACACTACCGCCGCCCTCCGCGCCGCCGAAATAGACGCCGAGGTCATTCTTTTGGCTAAGAAGGTGGACGGGGTCTATGACAGCGATCCCGCTAAGAATCCTGACGCGAAGAAAATTGACAGCATAAGCTATATCGAGGTACTTAATCGCGGCCTTGGCGTTATGGATACGACGGCGACCTCCCTTTGCATGGATAACAAAATGCCGATCAGGGTATTCGGCCTGGCCGAGCCAGACAATATTCGCCGTGTCATTATGGGCGAGGAAATTGGTACGTTAGTATATTGATTAAAAAAGGAAAGGAAGATAAAAATGGCAAAATATCCAGAGATAACTGAAAAAATGGACAAAGTTCTCAATCACTTACAGGGCGAGTTCGGCACTATCCGAGTCGGCCGGGCAAACCCCACCGTCCTGGATAGGATAACGGTGGATTACTACGGCACTCCCACCCCCATTCAGCAGGTGGGCACCATCGCCACTCCCGACCCCAGAACCCTGACGATCCAGCCCTGGGACAGTTCTCTGCTCAAGGCCATTGAAAAAGCTATCCTTGCTTCCGAGCTGGGCATTAACCCTCAAAATGACGGCCGTCTGATACGCCTTTCCTTCCCGCAGCTCACTGAGGACAGGCGTAAGGAGCTGACCAAGGTCGCCGCCAAGAAAGCCGAGGAGGCCAAGGTGGCTGTTCGCGGGATCCGCCGCGACGCTATCGAGGATTTCAAAGCTCAGAAGAAAAAGAGCGAGATAACCGAGGACGATCTGAAGAATATTGAAAAGGACGTTCAAGATCTGACCGACGGTAAGATAAAGGAAATCGAGAAGATGCTGGAAAAAAAGAATAAGGAAATTACCGAGATTTAAACAGAGGTATCAGCTATGAGTTTTTTTGACATTTTTCAAGCGAAAAGGCTTAAGGCTGAGGTGGACTTTGAAAATCTGCCCAAGCACGTGGGCATTATTATGGACGGCAACGGACGCTGGGCAAAGCGCCGCGGCCTTCCTCGAAAGAGCGGTCACGGCATGGGAGCGAAAACTTTTGAGATAATATCGGAATTTGCGGGAGACATAGGGCTTCACGCGGTGACCTTTTACGCCTTTTCCACTGAAAACTGGAAACGGGACAAGGAAGAGGTCGAGGCTTTGATGGCCCTGCTGGAGGACTACCTGGACAACGGCCTTGCGAAGCTGGCCGGGCGTAACGCTCGGATACGCTTCATAGGCGACAGGAGCGCTTTTTCCGAGAGTTTTCAGCAAAAGCAGAAGCACATGGAGGAGGCCACTGAACAAAATAGCGGCCTCCTGCTTAATATTGCTCTTAATTACGGGAGCCGGGACGAGATAACCCGAATGACCCGCCGCGTGGCTGAACTGGCCGCCAAAGGTGAGCTTGCCCCTTCGGACATAACCGAGGAGACCATCTCGGATATGCTTGACACGGCGGGGCTGCCCGACGTGGATCTTATGATTAGACCAAGCGGCGAAAGGCGGCTCAGCAACTTCCTTATGTGGCAGAGCGCCTATGCCGAGCTGTGGTTCGACGATGTGCTTTGGCCGGATTTTTCAAAGAACGATCTCCTTAGAGCCATAATAGATTATCAAAACAGGGACCGCCGGTTCGGCGGGAGAAATAAGTGAGAGGCGCGGCCTCTTTCTGGAGGATAAACTATGTTAAAGGAACGTCTTATCAGCGCCATGATAGGGGTAGTGCTGTTCTTTTTAGTGCTTTTCAGCAACTCGCTGATAATTACCGCGGCAGTACTGCTGATAGTTGAGATAGCCCTGTGGGAAATGTAT
Organism: uncultured Clostridia bacterium; assembly: GCA_947624455.1. Taxonomy (GTDB): domain Bacteria; phylum Bacillota; class Clostridia; order UMGS1883; family UMGS1883; genus JAFLUQ01. Next base: position 2,899 of record CANQKL010000134.1, on the reverse strand, counting down.
CACGCGGTGGGGCTGGGCGACAAGTATGTGCTTATGATTTTCGGCGCTCTGGTGCCGGTGGTGTTCCTGTTTGACATCCCCGGCCTGAACCAAAAAATAGTATATCTTGTCATTTGCCTCTATCTCATGATACTGTTTGCCGTGCTGGTGGTAAGGCATCGGTTCTACCGCTTTGAGGATGTGGCCAGATTCTTTACCATCACCTTGATGGTGAGCCTGTTCTTTGCCCATATAGTGTGGATAAGGCGGGAGCCGGTCTTTGGACTTTGGAATACGATAGCAGTTTTTGTTGGCTCGTGGCTCACCGATACCTGCGCCTATTTTGCTGGCCGAGCCTTTGGCAGGCACAAGCTGGCTCCGGTTATCAGCCCGAAAAAAACCGTAGAGGGCAGCATTGGCGGAGTTTTGGGCGCGGCGGTGTTCGTGCTGGTATATGGGGCGATAGTGGGCCGGTTTACGGCTGTTGAACCCAATTACGGCAACCTGTTTTTGCTGGGCCTGGTCTGCGGCTTTGTGTCCCAACTGGGCGATCTGAGTATGTCAGCCATAAAGCGTGAGTATAATATAAAGGATTACGGTAATATAATGCCTGGCCACGGGGGAGTTATGGATCGGTTCGACAGCGTGCTGTTCGTGGCTCCGGTAGTGTACCATTTTATCAGCGTTCTGCCCATATTCTACGTAACCATAGCTTAAATTGGACGTAATGGCGGCAAAATGGAGAAAACAGACATGAAAAAAATAGCTATTCTGGGTTCCACCGGTTCCATTGGAACTCAAACCTTGGATGTGGTGGATAAGGAGGGCGACCTTGAGGTGACGGCCCTCACTGCCCATTCAAATATTGATTTGCTGGAAAAGCAGATACGCAAGTACCGTCCTGCCCTTGCGGCGGTGGATCAGGAGGATAAGGCCGCGGAGTTAAGGCTTCGGATAGCCGATACCGATACTAGAGTTCTCGGCGGGCCGGAGGGCGTCGCCGAGTGCGCGGCCGCCTCCGACGCTGAGATGGTCGTCACGGCTATTGTCGGCATTGCCGGTCTTGACGCCACGCTGGCGGCCATCGAAGCGGGGAAGGATATAGCTCTGGCCAACAAGGAAACTCTTGTCACCGCTGGCGACATTGTAATGCCCCTGGCGAGGGAGCGCGGAGTCAACATCCTCCCTGTGGACAGCGAACACAGCGCCATTTTTCAGTCCATATCCGATCAAAAAAAATTCTTGAAGCGGATAATCATCACCGCGTCGGGCGGGCCATTTTTCGGAATGAAGCGTGAGGAACTGGCGAAAAAGACCCGTTTTGACGCGTTGAAGCATCCCAACTGGAACATGGGCGCGAAAATAACCGTTGACAGCGCCACCCTTGTCAACAAGGGCTTGGAGATAATCGAGGCGAAGCATCTCTTCGGTTTGGATGTGGATCACATTACGCCGGTTGTCCACAGGGAGAGCATTATCCACTCCCTGGTGGAGTTTACCGACGGCAGCGTGATAGGTCAGCTTGGAGTTCCTGATATGCGGCTGCCCATAGCCTACGCTTTAACCTGGCCGCTGCGAAAGGGGCCGGTTTCGCAGCCTTTGGATCTTGTGCGGGTGGGGCGGCTCACCTTTTATGAGATTGACAACTCCGCCTTTCCTGCCGTCGAGCTTGCCAAAAAAGCCGCGAGGATAGGGGGTACAATGCCAGCCGTCCTCAACGGCGCTAACGAGGAGGCAGTGGCGGCTTTTCTCCGCGACGGCTGCGGTTTTCTTGAGATAACCGAGCTGATTGAACGGGCTATGGAAAATCACCGCCCAGTGGAAGATCCAACGGTTGACGACATTAAGGCGGCGGACGCCGAAGCCCGAGAGCTTGTGAGGGCAAATTTAAATATAGCGAGCTGATCGAGTCCGAGTCCGGTCGGCAGGCTATGGCTTCGCCTGCTTTTTCGTTCCGGCATTGTCGGCCGTGCTTTCTTTGTGCCGCGCCAAATTACGGGCAAGAACAAATATGCCCATTGATCGGCGGACAAAACCCGACCGGCTACTACTAAAAAATAGGAAGTGTGAATTTGGTTTTTTCTATCGTAATTACCATTCTGGCTTTAGGTATCATGGTCTGCATCCATGAGCTGGGACATATGATAGCGGCAAAAAGCTTTGGTGTGCTTGTAAAGGAGTTTTCCATCGGCATGGGGCCGAAGCTGTTTTCATTCAAGCCCGGTGAGACCGCCTATTCTTTGAGACTGCTGCCGATCGGCGGCTATGTCCAAATGGAGGGCGAGGGCTATGAGGAGGGAGAGGAGCCGGTTGACCGGAGCCGTTCCTTCCGGTATTTGAAGCCTTGGAAACGGTTCGTCGTCCTTGCCGCGGGAGCTACGCTGAATGTGATTTTGGGCCTGATACTTTTTACCGTAATTAATAAGTGTACCTATGTTCAGCCGCCGGTGGTGACCGACATTGTCGAGGGATACGAGAACGTTACCCTGTTTCAGACCGGGGACGAGATACTAAAGGTCGGCGGCACAAGGATACACACTTATCAGGATCTGACAATGAAACTGGCCGAGGAGGAGATACAGAACGCGGACAGCGTCAGTGTGACCGTCAAAAGAAATGGGGAGAGGCTTTTGCTGAAGGCTCCGCTTTATGACGGCGACAACGGGAAAAAATTTATGCTCATTTTTGGCGATGTGATTCGTTCGCCGGGACTGTTCACCTCTGTCAGATACGCGGGTTATGATACGGTATATGTGGTCAAGGCTGTCATCAAGGCTGTGGGCGACCTGATAACCGGCCGTCAGTCTGTAGATTCACTCAGCGGCCCGGTGGAAATTGTGGCCACAGTGGACGACGTCGCCAGTACGAGTTCCCCATACACCTGGCTTGCGCTGCTGTCGCTGTTCGCCCTTATAACCGT
>CANQKL010000133.1 GCA_947624455.1 uncultured Clostridia bacterium | reverse complement strand
CTACACCTGCGGGGACCTGTTCCTTCAGGAAGCTCTGCTCAAGAGCTGCCGGGAGGGCTTGCTTCGCCTGGCCCGGGAGTGCGCCGCTCTGGACTGCCTGATGGCCGTGGGGCTGCCTTTCGCCGTGGACGGACGGCTCTACAACTGCGCCGCTTTCCTCTGTAAGGGCAGGATACTGGGCCTTGTGCCGAAAAGACACATCCCCAACTACGCCGAGTTTTACGAGCTTCGCCACTTCGCCCCCGGCCCCGGAGGCGCAAGGGAAGTCCGGCTCGGCGGCGAGAACGTCCCCTTCGGGACGGGGCTGCTCTTTGAGTGCGCTTCCATGCCCCAGTTGGTGGTGGGCGCGGAGATCTGCGAGGATCTGTGGGTTCCCGACCCTCCCTCCACCGCTCAGGCCACTCACGGGGCCACGCTGATAGTCAACCTCAGCGCCTCCGACGAGCTGGTCGGAAAAAACGCCTACCGCCGCACCCTGGTCAGCGCAACCTCCGCCAGGCTTATCTGCGCCTACGTTTACGCCGACGCGGGCTATGGGGAAAGCACCACCGACATGGTGTTCTGCGGTCAGAACCTTATTGGCGAAAACGGCGTGATACTGGCCGAAAATACGGACTTGACTAAAAACGCCGCCCTGACCGTCTGCGTCGATCTGGACCGGATTATATCCGAGCGGCGGCGGATGAACAGCTTCTGTGTGGAGCGGGACGGCGCTTTCCGCTATATAAGCTTTGACCTTGAGACCGCCGTCACCCCTCTCGAGCGTTATATCGACCCTCTTCCCTTCGTCCCCTCAAACAAGGCGGAGCTGAAGCGGCGGTGTGAGGAGATTGTGACCCTCCAGGCCCTCGGCCTGAAAAAGCGGCTTGATCACACGGGCTGCAAAAACGCGGTCATCGGCCTCAGCGGCGGGCTGGACTCGACCCTGGCCTGTCTGGTGACGGTTCGGGCCTTCGACCTGCTGGGCCTGGACAGAAAGGGCATACTCGCGGTGACAATGCCCTGCTTCGGCACTACCGGCCGAACCCATGACAACGCCCTGACCCTGAGCCGGGCCCTTGGCACAGACTTTGCCGAGGTGGATATCCGCGAGGCGGTGCGCCTGCATTTTTGCGACATAGGCCAGAGCGAGGACGTAAAGGACGTGACATACGAAAACTGCCAAGCCCGGGAGCGCACCCAGGTGCTGATGGATCTTGCCAACAAGAACGGGGGGCTTGTGATAGGCACCGGCGACCTCAGCGAGCTGGCCCTGGGCTGGTCAACCTATAACGGGGATCACATGAGTATGTACGGGGTAAACGCCTCGGTACCCAAGACTCTTGTCCGCCATCTGGTGGCGTATTTCGCCAGTCAAAGCGACGGCGAGCTGCGCCTGTGTCTGGAGGACATTCTGGCCACCCCCGTTTCGCCGGAGCTTCTTCCCCCTGAAAACGGCGTCATCAGCCAGCAGACCGAGGACATCATCGGGCCCTATGAGCTTCACGACTTTTTCCTGTACTACACGGTGCGGCTGGGCTTTTCGCCGAAAAAGATATTACGGCTGGCGGTCAAGGCCTTTGCCGCCAGCTATGACGAGGCCGTAATAAGGAAGTGGCTGGAAACCTTCTGCCGGCGGTTTTTCTCCGCCCAGTTCAAGCGCAGCTGCCTTCCCGACGGGCCGAAGGTGGGCAGCGTGGCTCTGTCGCCTCGTGGCGACTGGCGTATGCCCAGCGACGCCTGCGGAGATTTGTGGCGGTTATAAAAGTGGCTCCAAGGTCTAAAATGAAAAAATTCGCTCGTGAGGGCGAATTTTTTGCATTAATTTATTTTGTTTTTTCTTTATTATTTAATACTCGCATCTTAAATAATCGCTTTCAGCCCTTTACGCCCTTTTATACTTTTTAAGGCAATACCGCGCAAAGCTCACTTGCGGTCTTTGTGCGGTATTGCCTTAATATTCTCTTCCCCAAAAGGAGACTCGGCGTTCGGGTCATTTTCCTCGAACAAACGGGTGGCGGAAATCACCTGTCCCCATATGCGCACATGACGGTCCGTGGCGTTCAGGTTTTCGCTGACGACCATCTCTCCATCATCCATCGGCCCCTCGGCCTCCAGCCAAAACACGTCTTTCATCCGGTGGATACGGCGTATCACGGCGCTGCCGTCCACCTCGGCGGCGACAATGCTGTTGTCTGCGGCTATGGCCTGACGGCGGATTATAACCATGTCGCCTCGGTGGATAAGGGCGTCGCGCATAGAGTCGTCCTTGACTATGAAGCCCACATACTCCCTGTCGTCCCACGAGGGCCTGTCAATTACCACAGTCCCCACAAGATTTTCTATGTTCTGAAAGGGCAGCTCCTTCTTACCGCTCCGGTAGACAAACACATTCCTCGGCGTCTGCAAAGGCGCGGTCCCCGCCTCTCCGGTCAAGAGCGTTCTGCCGCCAATGCCGAAAAAACGCTTGAGCCTTGCCAGCAGTTCGCCGTCCGGCTCAAAGCCGTACTCCTCCATTACCTCCAACGTTCCATCGGCCAGGCAAAGGCAGTTGTTCAGCGCGTTCAGATCCATGCCCAGATCTTTTGCCGCGGCCCGCAGCCGGTTCCAAAACATAATGTTTTCCGCACCGTATTTCACTTGCGCCCCTCCCCAGACAACTACAATATAACTTCCATCAGCTTGTATACCACAGGCAGGCTCAACGCCGAAAACGCCGTAGTGATAAAAATTATTTCAGCGGCATAAGCCGTGTTGAGCTTGTATTCAGCCGCTATGACCGCAAAGATGGTTTGGCAGGGCATAGCCGCCTGAAAAATCAAGGCTCCGGCGGCGGCCTCGCTCAGCGGCATTCCAAAAAGCTTCAGCGCCAGCATGACCAGCGTCGGAGCCACCAGCATTTTTGTCACGGTCAGTATGTATATCTGCGGCTTTTTCAACGCCCCGACAAAGCTTATGCCGTTGAGCGCCGCGCCTATGAACAGCATAGACAGCGGCGTTGTGGCCGAACCCACCGTTGCGAACACCTCATTGACGCCGGAGGGCAGCCTCAGTCCGAGGCAGAGCATACACAACGCCGCCACAAAGGTCACCGTACAGGGGTTTATCAGGTGCTTTAGGCTCTTTAGCCCCTTTTCGCCGCTGACGCTGGCAACTCCCAGCGTCCAGAGCATCGCGTCGTTGGCTATGGCGTAAAACACCGCGTAAAGTATGCCCTCGTCCCCGAACACCGCCTGAACCAGCGGATAGCAGAGAAAGACCACGTTCCCGAAGGTACCCATGCACACATGGACCGGAGCTTCCCCTGTGCCCAGACGGAACAGCTTCGCCGTCAGCAGCCCCGTACCGGCCAGGAAGGCCATGATCCCAAAGGCAAAGGCAATCACTATCGCAGCCTCGCGGGCGGCTTCACCGCCCACGTTCTGACCGGTGACGCTGGTCAGAACCAGCAGCGGCAGTGTCACGTTTTTTATGAGCTTGCCGGTGCGTTCGCAAATGCCGTCCACGTATCCGGTCTTTTCGCAAACAAAGCCTATGACTATCATAAGTCCGAGATAGAAAATTTTTGAGTATATAACTGACATAAGATCACACTAAATATCAAATTTCGTTCGTCTGCGCCGAGTGACCACGCTCTGAACCAGGCCAATAGCGGCACAGCAGGTCAGCATACTGCTGCCGCCGTAGCTCACGAAGGGCAGCGGTATGCCGGTTATGGGCATAAGCCCCAGGCACATTCCAATATTTTCAAAGGTGTGGAAGAACATCATTGCCCCCACTCCCACGCAGATAAACATACCGAAGGGTTCATGCTCACTGTCCATGGCGTCCTTGAAGCAGCGGTATATTATGAGCAGCAGCAGTATCGAAATGACCGCGCAGCCCAAAAAGCCGAACTCCTCGCCGATTGAGGAAAAGATAAAGTCCGTCTGCCGCTCGGGCAAATAGCCGTACTGGGTCTGAGGCCCCTTGAGATAGCCCCGCCCAAGGATCTGTCCGCTGCCGATGGCCAGCTTTGACTGAAGCACATGGTAGCCGGTTCCCGAGGGGTCGCTTTCCGGGTTGAGGAAGCTGAGTATGCGGTTGCGCTGATGAGGCCGGAGCAGCAGCCATATGACCGGCGAAGCCACCACCGCCGCTCCCACCGCGCCGAACACATATTTCAGGCTTATCCCGGCGAAGAACAGTCCCGCGCAGAATATAACCACAAAAACCATAGCCGTACCGAAGTCGGGCTGCAGCAGTATAAGCCCCACATAAATGCCCAGATGTACAAAAAGCAGCAGCAGCGTCAAGAGTCTGTTGACGGAGTCCCTGACCTTGGACAGGTGACAGGAGAGGGTGATGATAAAGCAGAGCTTTGTGACCTCGGCGGGCTGGAGGTTGACGGGGCCAATAGCTATCCAGCCCTGAGTTCCGCCCCTTATCTTGCCCACCGCCAGCACCGCCGCCAGCAGCGCAACAGCCAGGCCAAAGAACACGTATCTCAGCTTGTACAGGTATTTATAATTGAAAAAGGTGAGCGCCGCCATGGCGGCCATACCCAGCAGAAAGGCGGCGGACTGCACGATCACGAAGCGGTAATGTCCGTCGAGATTGGTCGTCGCGCTGTTCACCGCCACGATCCCCAGTATAGAGGTAATGACAACGTATATCAGCAGCGAGTGATCTACTGTATCCGAGAACAGTCCCTTCTTCACGCCTCCACCTCCAGTTATGCTCATTATGTTTTTATTATACCACTTTTAACTGATTTGTCAAGAAAATTCTGCCCGCAAAAGAAGCGGGGCTGTAAAAAAATGGCGCAGATCGTCCAAGGGCTGAATGACTTAATTTAAAGCAATTATAGCATTGTGTAATCGCTTTACAAA
>CANQKL010000132.1 GCA_947624455.1 uncultured Clostridia bacterium | reverse complement strand
GACGGCGGCGGTGTAAACCACAAGATCTTGGTCGGTGACATTTTCCGCTCTCTGCGGCCCGATGAAAATTTCCGCCCCGTCCTGTTCGAGCCGCCGCGTCAGGTCGGAAGCGTTCCAGTCCGACCCCGTCACCTTACATCCAAGATCCATCAGCAGCTCGGCGATGCCGCTCATGCTGACGCCGCCGATACCGATTAGATGAATTTTCGCATTTTTGTTAATAAAATAAGTGTTCAAAGCAAACATCTCCTAAATACGTAAAAAAAATTTTAAAATTTTTAAAAATTTTTGAAAATATGTGTTGAAAAATTCTGTATAATTTGATATTATAAAAAATGGGTAGAAAAGTCAAGTAGGAAATCCAAAAAATCTGAAAAAATTTTAACCAGGAGGAAACAACGATGCGTATTACCGACATCCGTATTCGGAAGGTAAGCGTGGATGGCAAAATGAAAGCAGTTGTTTCTGTCACGTTTGACGACGAACTGGTGGTCCACGACATCAAGGTGATTGAGGGTCGTGACAAGCTATTTATAGCTATGCCAAGTAGAAGGACAGCGGAGGGTGAGTTCAAGGACATTGCTCACCCCATTACAGGTACTATGCGTGAAACACTGCAGACCGCTATTCTCGCGAAGTACGAAGAGTTCTTAATGCAAGACGCGACATCAGGTTTAAGGGAGTGACTTTTCCCGGGAGCGGCGGGGTACCGTGACTGCGGCTTCGGGCGTACTACAGACGGAAAATTAAGACATAAGCAGTGAAAGGATGGTTGTTTGTTATGGGTGATTTATCACTTATCATCCTGGCCGCGGGCCATGGAAAACGAATGAAATCCGATAACAGCAAGGTTATTCACAAGGTATGCGGTAAGGAAATGGTCAATCTTGTGCTCGACGCGGCGCTGGGCGCGGGCTGTAAGGATGCGACGGTTGTAGTCGGACACAGGAAGGATCAGGTGATAAGGGCAGTAAGCGGCAGAGCGGCGATTGCCGTGCAGGAGCAGCAGCTCGGCACGGGGCACGCAGTTATGCAGGCCGCCGGGCTTATCGAAAAGAGCGATAACGTTCTTATTATTCCCGGCGATACGCCGCTGATTACCGCGGATACCCTCGCATCGGCAATCAGCAGACATATAAGGGACGACAACGGGGCCACCGTGATAACGGCCAGGCTTGCCGATCCCACCGGTTACGGGCGTATAGTCCGCAGAGCCGACGGGGCGGTAGAAAAGATTGTCGAACATAAGGATGCCTCTGAGGCTCAGAGGCAAATAAATGAGATTAACAGCGGCATGTACTGCTTCAAGAGCGCTTTCCTGCTTGGCGCGCTGAAAAAGATCACCGCTGACAACGCTCAGGGCGAGTACTATCTTACCGACGTTTTTGAAATCCTCAGAAACGAGGGCGCGCGCATAGGCGCCTTTGAGGTCGAGAACAGCGAAGAGATACTCGGCGTAAACGACCGTGTGCAGCTCGCTCAGGCGGAAAAGGTACTTCGCGCAAGAATAAACCGCAGGCATATGCTTGGCGGAGTGACTCTGATCGATCCCGACAGTACATATATCGGAACCGACGTTCGGATTGGTATGGACACTGTGATCTACCCCGGGACGATCATCGAGGGCAGTACGGTCATCGGCAATAATGTGCTTATTGGCCAAAACTGCCGTCTGGTCAATGCTTCGATTGGCGACGGCGTGGACATCTGGACATCTACGATAATTGACAGCTCGGTTGACGAGGGTACCCACGTGGGCCCATACGCCTATATCCGGCCAGACAGCCGGGTTGGCAAAAATTGTAAGGTGGGAGATTTTGTCGAGCTTAAAAAGGCGTCCATCGGCGATGGCACCAAGCTCAGCCACCTGACCTACGTGGGCGACGCGCAGGTCGGCAAAAACTGCAACTTTGGCTGCGGTACTGTGGTGGTCAACTACGACGGAAAAAATAAATATAAGACGGTGATCGGCGACAACGCTTTCATCGGCTGCAACTCGAATCTTGTATCTCCCGTGACGGTAAATGACGGGGCCTACGTGGCGGCGGGCAGCACCATAACGGATGACGTACCCACCGATACCCTCGCTATTGCCCGTGCAAGACAGGTCATTAAGGAGCATTGGAGAGACAGGCGCGAGGATGACTGAGTTTAGTCTCAGCCATCCTTGCCGTCGGGCTTAATAGGAGGACAACAAGGAGAGGAGACAATAGTATGATATCCCACGGTAAAAACATTAAAATTTTCACCGGCAACTCAAACCCCTCGCTTGCCGCCGCGATAGCGGACAACTTAAAGGTGTCTATTTGCGACGCGGTAGTGGGGAAATTCTCAGACGGCGAGGTCTTTGTCAATATTCAGGAGACCGTTCGCGGCAGCGATGTATTCATCGTACAGTCCACGAACAATCCCGTCAACGACAATCTTATGGAGCTGCTCATAATGATAGACGCCTTCAAACGTGCCAGCGCGGGGCGTATAACCGCCGTGATACCTTATTTCGGTTATGCCCGCCAGGATAGGAAGGCCAAGGCCCGTGACCCTATCAGCGCAAAGCTGGTTGCGGACATAATCACCAAGGCCGGAGCTAACCGAGTCCTCACAATGGATCTGCACTGCGCACAGATACAGGGCTTCTTCGATATCCCCGTGGATCATCTGCTGGGCGTTCCCATCCTGACTCCTTATTACGCTGAAAAATTCAAGGACGACATGGAAGATGTGGTAGTGGTTTCTCCCGACTTTGGCAGCGTGACCCGAGCAAGGAACGTGGCCCGCAGGCTGGACGTACCCATCGCCATAATCGACAAGCGGCGTCCGAAGCCCAATGTCAGCGAGGTAATGAATATCATCGGCGACATAAAGGACAAGCGCGTTATCCTTGTTGACGACATGATAGACACAGCGGGTACGATAACTCACGGCGCGGAAGCTCTTTTGGATCGGGGCGCCAAAGAGGTCTATGCCTGCTGTACCCATCCGGTTCTCAGCGGCCCGGCAATAGAGCGTCTGGTGGAAAGCCCTATAAAGGAACTGGTAGTGCTGGATACCATCGCCCTCACTCCTGAAAAACAGATAGATAAGATAAAAACTCTCAGCGTGGCGCCGGTATTTGCCGAGGCCATCACGAGAATTTATGAAGAGGTTTCCATAAGCACCCTGTTTATGTGATAATATATTTTGGAATAAGGCGGATGTGATCCGCCTTATTCCAATAAGTAATGAGCGATAGATGGCGGACGGTAAACCGTCGGTAAGCTGAACTGTCGCTTGTTATCCGTTGTTGATTTGAACTACTGACCCACGGAAAGGACAGATCGAAATGTATCTCATCGTCGGCTTAGGCAATCCCGGCAGGGAGTATGCCCAGACCCGTCACAACGTTGGCTTCGTGGCGTTAGATTATCTGGCCCAATGCTATAATATTCCCACGGATCGCCTTAAGTTCAAGGGGGCTTACGGCGAGGGCCGCATTGCCGGAGAAAAATGCGTCCTGCTTAAGCCCCATACCTTTATGAACCTCAGCGGCGAAAGCGTCCGTGACTGCGCCGAATACTATAAGATACCGCCGGAGAATATAATAGTGATGTATGACGATGTGGCCCTGAGCGTGGGTTCCCTGCGTATTCGTCCCAGCGGCAGCGCTGGCGGTCACAACGGCATGAAGAGCATAATTTACCAGCTTAACAGCGACCGGTTCCCGCGAGTGCGGTTTGGGGTAGGCGCTCCCGAACACGGCATGGTCGATCATGTGCTGGGCAAGTTCTCGCGCGAGGACGGGCTGGCCGTGACAGCGGCAATAAAAAATGTTGAGAGTATAATACCGGAAATAATTGCTAACGGCGTACAGTCGGCAATGAATAAATACAATAAAACCGTAAGACATGAGGGAGTCGATGAACCGTCGGAGGGAAAATAAAGGAGCGACGCAATGGCATATTCTAAAAGAAAAATGCGGGCGTGCCTTCCGGCGTTTATTAAGGCGTACAGCCGGAAGAGGCAAAAAAACCTTGACCCAAACGACCGCCATTACGATCCGGAGCTTGAGGAAAAGCTGAAGCGCATGAGCGCCTGGGAACTGGCGGAGCTGATATATGGAGATAATTGACAAGGAGGATGACACAGTGGAAAAGGTTGAATTCAAATTTGACACCCAGCTCCTCATTGAGGGACACGACCTTGACGAGGACAAAATCAACGACTATATCAGGAACAACATCGAGGGCGACAGCCTGCTGGCGGTGGGCGACGATGAACTTATCAAGATACACTACCACACCAACACGCCTTGGAGGGTGCTGGAATACTGCGCTTCTCTGGGCGAGATCTACGACGTTGTGGTGGAAAATATGGAACGTCAGGCCAACGGACTTCAAGGGTAAGGTATGAGGTTAGACAATATACTATCTGATAGCGCGGAATTTAATGAAATAATGTCATGTGTGGAGGGCGGAGTTTTCCCCTTCAATATCTGCGGGGCGGTGGACGCCCAAAAGGCCCATATGATAAGCGCGGTCTGCGGCAAGGAAAGGCGCGCGATGGTGATTGCCCCTAACGAAACGGCGGCCCGTCGACTGTTGGACGATCTGAACTTTTTTATAAAGGGAAAATTCGTCTATATTCCTCCCCGGCCAATGCTGCTCCACAAGGTGGACGCCGCTGACCATGACATAGATAACCGGCGTATGAGCGCTCTCAAGTCAGTGGACGAGGGCGCTTTTGGCGTGCTTTCTATCGAGAGTCTGTTACAGTTCGTACCGGGAGTAAAGGAACTCAGGGATCTGTCCTTTAATGTTCAGGTGGGTACGGTGATAAACACTGACGATTTTGCCCGCCGACTGACTAACATGGGTTATGTCCGTATGGACACTGTTGAAGGAAA
>CANQKL010000131.1 GCA_947624455.1 uncultured Clostridia bacterium | reverse complement strand
TGCCGTCAAGGCCCACGGTGTAATATTTGTCGCCGATGTGATAGCCGCTGGGGCTGGGCTCGACATAGCGATTAGGATCCTCGTTAGGATGCCAGCCGCCGTTCACGTTGTCATCATAGCCATTGGAATTGGCAACGTTGATAGCAAAGGTGAGAACGGTGTTGGTGCTACCCTCGGCAATCACCTGACCGTCGCTGTCAAGAGCCTTTACTACATAGGTGATATTTTTATTGATGGGCAGATTGTTCTCATCATAGCAGTCGCCAATAGCGGAGCCGATAAGAACGCCGTCACGGTAAACCTCATACTTTGTCGCGCCGGGATAAAGGGGCCAGCCGACCTTGATGTTGTTTACGGTATTCTCGCCCTCTATGCGGTAAACCGCGGCTGTGGCGGCCCAGGGCTTGTTGTACACCCAAGCTTCGACCATGCCGCTCATAACGCCGTTGGAGGCGATGGAACGAGCCTTGACGTGAGCGGTGCCGTCGGCGTAGAAGGGGCCGATGTACTTTGTGCTGTTGACGGTAGGATCGGTACCGTCAATGGTGTAATAAATGTAGTCGTTGGCGTAATGGGCGATGTGTATGGGTTCAAAGGTGTCGACGAGCCAGTTCTCGCTGCCGCCGGAAACGCTCATTACCGGAGCCTTATAACCGGCCATGTACTCATCAATGTCAGAGGCGGTCATGGCACGGTTGAAGAAATAAACGTTGTCGATATATCCGGCGCCAGCGACTGTAAGGCCGTTTATACCGGCAAGGGACGAGGGGTCAAAGTCGATCCCGCCGCCGGTCTCCCGTCCGTCCACATAAACTATCACGCTGCCAGGATCATAGGATACAACGACCTTTTTCCATTCGGAGGAGCCGGGAACGGCCACGTTGCCGCCGGGAGCCGCAGCCACCACGTTGTTGCCGTCGGTGACAGTAAAGCGACCGTCCGCAGCGCTGAGTGTGATCGTGCGGTCGGCAGAGGTCTTGCTGTCAAAGGAAACGGTGAAGGAGTCCAGGACTACTGAATTGGTAAAGTTAAGACTAAGGCCGTTCGTGCCGGGCTCAATGGCTTTGCCGTAACATTCCATAGAATCTACCTCAGTTCCCCCGGAAACTGTAAAGCCATTGGCTTCCTTGTCAAAGTCGGCGGAAGCAATAAGGCAGTCCCCCGCGTCTATGGGAAGGACCGTAACGGTGATGTCCTTACGGTTTCCGTTCCACACCATAGTAAGAGTCACGTCCTTAGCGGGCTGACCATAGGCGGGACGCTCCACATGACCGCTCGCTGGATCAATAGTGGCGGGGTCGGCAGACTCCCAGGTAAGTCCGGCAAAGGAAGGCAGCTCAATGTTGTCCCTTATTTTCATGCCATTCATGGACGCGGTCTGGTTTTGAAGATTTTCCCAGATGGCGGGACCGTTGGCGTCCACGTCGATATCTACGGTAATTTTAAGTCCCTGAAGGGCCATAGCGGCATACTGGTTGTTCCACTGTCCAAGGTTGGCATTAATGCTGCCGATACCGTTGATAGAAGCCACGCTGTCAGTGGCCACAACCTTACCGTTGCTGGCGTATGTAACGGTCCAGCCGGAGCCGCCCTTAACGGCGGTTATGTTCATTTTTGTGCCACGCAGGGCATAAACCGCGTCTTTGCCGTCAGCATATGTAGCGGCGCTGCTGCCGCCCGCGCCAGCGGTGGCCTTAACGCCCTGATCGTAATACACAGTGGCAAAGGTGTTGCCGTTCAAGTCGTTGAAGGTCCAGGTCTGATAGTTATTATCCTCATTTTGCATGGCGAAAGAGTAATCAATAACGATCTTGTCCGCCCCTGCGCTGATGCTGCTGCCGGAAATGTTGGCGGTCAGGTTTTCGTCATTGCCGTTCTGACGGGCGCCCTTACGCCAGAACATAAGTCCCGCAACGCCCCAAGGATCAGTGTTCCATGTGCCGTTGCTGCTCCACTGGGAGCTGAACACCGCGTTCTCTGTGCCGGACCAGCCATAGTCGGACAGAGGAATGTCGCCGTGTACGCTTGTGTCGATCATAGAGGCGTCGAACAAAACGTAACTTCCTGTGGCCGCGCCAGCTGTGATCGCAAACATGGGCATACACGTCACAACCATCGCCAGTACGACAGCCAGTGAAATGAATTTTCTCATAACTTTCTCTCCTTTTTAAAGTTATATTTGTATATAATTATAGCATACATTCGTGTGAATGTCCATACTAATTTTAAAAAAATTTACAAATTTTAAAGGAAGAAGCTCCCGCTTCCCCAGAGCGCTGATAAAGGTCAGCGCTCTCGCTGGGGCAACCCAAACGGTTTCCCCAGCGGCTGCCCCCCTTCCGCATCGGGCGCTTTCGCTTACGAAATATCATTTTTATTACGATAAAAATGATATTTCTACCCCGATTATAGTATAAAATCTCGGGTACACGCCCCGAGATTTTATGTTTTTTATCGAAAGGGAGTTCCCTTTCGAGCTTTCCCCATCGTGCATGGGGTTTGTCAGTAGTCTGAAGAAGCTTCCGCTTTCCCCTTTAAGCAGTTTGCAATATTTTAGTTTTCAGGCGCTTCGGGCATTATTAAAGCGGCTATTATGTAGGCCAGGATGCCGCTGCCCACAAAAAAGGCCAAAAGCACCCATAGGAGACGTATGATCGTGGAATCTATCTCAAAATATTCGGCAATTCCGCCGCAGACTCCGCAGAGCTTTTTATCCGTTCTGGATTTATAGAGTTTTTTCATCTAAAAGACCTCTCCCTCACTGTGATTTATTTTTAGGCAATACCGCACAAAGACCGCAAAGGCGCTTTATATCCGCCGTGCTTGTTTCTTTTTGCCGTTGTTTTCGTAATTTCGTCAAAAATCCGCCGCGCAATATGTGTGCAGCCATTGTGTGGTACCACTTTAATTATATCACCTGCATGGAATTTTGTCAAATTAATTTTTACTGTTGACATTTCATTAAATTAGGTGTATAATTTAAACTAACCTAAAGAAAGGAAACATTGATAATGAAAATAAAAAAATACGCGATCATTGTCTGCTTAACGCTTGCGGTACTGTTGGCGTTCACAGGCTGCGGCCCAAAGGTTCCCAAGCCCAGTAACCCCGACGCCGTCATTCCACCGGTTGACGAGCTTACCGACGAAACGGGAAACGAGGATATCGACGTTGAGACAGAGGTAGAAGTCTCGGAAACTGAGCCTACGCTTGAGGAACTGACAGCCAATACTGTCGGCGCGACGATAACCCTCGAGTCAGGCGAAACCATAAATCTTGAGCTTTATCCCGATTTAGCGCCTCAGACAGTCGAGAACTTCAAAAAGCTGGCAAACGACGGCTTTTATGAGGGCACCATATTTCACAGGGTTATCGACGGCTTTATGATTCAAGGCGGCGGATATGACGCCGACATGAATGAAAAGACAGCAGATACCATACCCGGTGAATTTACTGAGAACGGCTTCAAAAACGAGCTTCTCCACACCCGCGGCGTGATATCCATGGCAAGGTCAAAAGAGCCTGACAGCGCTTCCAGCCAGTTCTTCATTGTGCATGCCGATTCGCCCAGCCTTGACGGCCTCTATGCCGCCTTTGGTAAGGTCGCCGACGAGGAAAGTCTGGCCGTGGTGGACTCCATTGCCACTGTGGAAACCTATGATCCCCTTCCAAGAGTTTTTGAAAATGTACCTTTGACACCGATAGTTATTAAATCTGTCACCATAACTGAATGATCAGTTTTACCGAGATGCGCGGTGCGCAAAATTGACAGTTCGCAAAAACCGCAAAATAAACAAGGAGTCCCGTAAACGACCTCCGTTTACGGGACTCCTTGTTTATTTGAGACACGACGAACCTTCATTTTACAGATGTTTTGTGTACTTTGATGGTATTAACCACATTACCATAGTTATGAGTACGCATATCATCATGGCGGGAGGGTACACAAAAATGGTCAGCAAAAGACCTATCGCCTTTACGGATATGTCAAAGTACAGCCGCCTGCGGCTGTCTCTTATGCCGGCTTGTAAATCATGCTCGTCATGATGTATTTTTTCCAGCGAAATGCCCAGCCCCATATTGGCAAACGAGACAAGTAATACCATCACCCCATAAAACCCCTGGGACACGCTACTGTGATAATCCACATTCATAAAGCGTGTAGCAAAGGGGATCATGGATGAAAAGAACAGCAAAATAATGTTCCACCACACCACGGATCGGGACACCTGCTCCACATCACGCCATTCCTCGTGAATATTTACCCACATTGTTCCCAGCCAGAAAAATGAAAGCGCATAGGCGAAAAAGCTCTCTTTCATATCCCACAGAGCCTTAAGGCTCGCCGTTTCCGGCTTTTCAAGCTCCAATACCAAAATCGTCATCACTATGGCCAGCACCGCGTCGGTAAAGGCCATCAATCTTTCTTTTCCCATTTCCATTTCCCCATACTGATAATATTTATTTTATCTTTATTTTAAATGTGTCCTCTGCTCTGAGCGCTCCGCCGCCGAAAGCCCGCACCCGCACATCAAGAGTCTGACCGGCGTAGGGAGTTAAATCGAACATGGCTGTGTATGGCGCCACATAAGTAGGCGTATCGACGCCAGCAATAGTATAGATCACATAATCATAGTCGCTGATTGGGGAGGAAATGTAGCTGCATAGCTCCACCACTCCTGCGGGGATAGTGAAATTATTGTGCAGCTCATAATAGTATTCGTCTCCCGCCGTATCTTCGGAATGGGAAATATAGCGTTCCGAGGAATTGATCCCTTTAACATATGCGTCCAGCATTTGGAAATTATCAGCCAGCTTAAACTTTCTCCCGCCCCAATCCTCAGAGTTGAACAGCACGGCCATTTTCAAATTGGGATATTTTATTGGGAGATAGGTGTAGAAATTTTCCATCTGTTTTACAGCAAAGTCCGTAATATCCTGTTTTGT
>CANQKL010000130.1 GCA_947624455.1 uncultured Clostridia bacterium | reverse complement strand
GTCGTTGGCGGTGTAAACCACCTCGCCCTTTATGGCCTTGACTGTCGTCATCTCCGCTTCTGTGGCGGCCAGTTCTATGTCGGTCACCGTAAACACGGAGGCGTTTTCCCGCTGCTGAAGGGTGGCGGCTCCGTCCGCGCCCACCGCCAGATACAGGCCGCTCTGTTTGCCCTTGATAAGCCAGCCGCCGTCAGCCTGTTCAAGATAAAATTTTTGGTTGTCGCCGTTGTTGAAGGCGTAAGTACCCACGCTGGCTCCCACCTCGGTGGACTGGGCGTTTACATCCATAACGGCTCCGTCCGCGCGAAGTATCACAACTCCGTCGTCCTCAAGAGGTACAAGGCGCCAGTTTTTGCCGGTGTTCAGTTCGGCTCCGGCCCTAAGCTCCACAGCCCGTATTCCCGCCGTTATATCCCCCAAGTCCTGAGAGGGAGCCTCAATGGGGATCTCCAAGTAGCCTTTTTCCCACACGGAAACAGGTGCGTTCCGGTCAAGCTGGTACTGGGCCGTACCGTCGGCTCCGGCGTCAAGAAAGTTAGTGCCGGAGGTGACGGCTATAGTCTCGCCGTTGCGATAGAGAGTATAGCTCTCCGCGCCGGTCATGTTCCAGGACAGGTAGACCCCGTCCCCGGTCTTTACCGCAACCAGGCCGCCGGTATTGTCCGCCAGCGCCGGAAGGGCAAGCAGCATTACGGCAAGCATGGCCGCCACAACTGTCAAAAGCTTTTTCATTTTCAACATCCTTTCGATCGTTCCCTGATTTCTTCAAAATCAGCGAGATTTATTATTTATTCTTCGCCCGATTTGCCGTTCGAGCCTCGCTTGTCACATTCCCCGCCCCAATACCTTGTGTTATTGTACAGCCGCTTCGGCTGGAGCAGCGGCTTCTCCGCGCCGCTGTCAAGGTTCACTGGAACGGCGGAATATATGACCGCCTCTGTCTGGGAATAAACGATGAGCTGATTAGCCCCCGTCCCCACAAGATCCCCCCACAGAACGTATCCGTCAAAGGGGAATTCAAAGATCGTGTTCAGCCAGCCGTCATATACCGCGTTGGGTAGGCCGCCCCGGCGATAGGCCAGAATGTTGTCCGTACCCTTGCCGTCCAGATTGCTGATCACCGTGCAAACACTGCTCCATCCGGGGACAGTGCGGTGTTCTTTATAGAGGGATTCGCCCTCGGAGCTGACGATAAATATGCCGTCCAACCCCGGATTCCCCCGATCAATGCGATCCAAGCCGCAAATTTCCAGGCCCGGCAGCTCAGGTCTGAGGTTGCCGATGGCTACGTTTTGGCTCTCCACCGTGTCCGTGAATCGCCACAGCAGCCGCCCGTCATTGGTATAGGCGGTGATGTCATCGCCGCCTATGACGGCCTCGGGCAGGCCGTCGGAGTTTATATCCCCTATCCAGATGCAGTCGGCGTGATCCTTCATATCTACGGTCCAAAGGGGTTTGCCTTTGCCATCTAACACCGTGTATCCGGCGATAAGCTCCTCGGCCCCGTCCCCGTCAAGGTCATAGGGCCAGGGATAGTGGCCCACGTTACCCGTGTGTTCCCACATTACGTTCAGCTCCCGGTCAAGGGCCCATAGCTTTTCATAACGGTTTTTGAGGATTATATTCCCCGGTCTGCCGATTCCTTCCAAGTCGGCAATGATTATGCAGTCATGGGCGTGGGGATCGGGCAACGGCTTGGAAAGCTTGAGCCTGCCCGTCTTTCCATCGTAAAACCGCAGCTCGCCGTCCATCGCGCAGATGAACTCCAACGCCCCGTCCCCATCTATATCGTAGATCTGGGCCGGTATGTCGCTGCCGCTGGGCCGGGCCTCCGGGTCCGGGTCGCCTATCTGCCAAAGCCTTCTTCCGTCCAAATCATAGGCCGTGGCGCAGCGGACGCTGTGGGGCCAGTACCGGTCGTCAAAGCCGGAATCCGGCTGAACCATTACAATTTCCATGCGACCGTCGCCGTCAATGTCGCCCAGCCACATCCGGCAGAACCGCCCGGCGGCCGAAATGTCGATCCTTCGTATTTCTTCAAGCTTCATAATTCTTCACCTTACCGCCTCATATATTGCCAAAAGTACAATGCCGATCCCGTGAACATCGTTCACTCTCGTCGTAAGCTCATTTTTGTAGTAGTCGGAACGGAAAGCAAATTCCGAGCCGCGGCACACGCCGTAGACGTTGCCCGCCCCGTCGGTGCAGTTTTTCACTATGGAATCCACCGCCCGCCGCGCTTTTTCCGCGTATTCCGGCCCAAGCAGCCCCATGCGGACTCCCCTCATAAAAGCGCAGGCGAACATGGCGGTGCAGCTGGTTTCAAGGTAGGCCTCCGGGTCGTCCAGCACCTGACGCCAGCGGCCGTCCTCGCTTTGCCGGGCGGCATATCCAGCGCAAAGCTTCCTGAAAAAATCCTCCATTTCCGGCCTGTCAGGATGATCCTCCGGCAGGACGCCCAGCAGTTCGGACAGCGAGAACACCGTCCAACCGTTGCCCCGGCCCCAGGGAACGCCGTTCCTCAGTCCGTGGCGGAAGTCAAAGACGTGGCTCATAAGGCCCCTATCCTCCATGTACAGCAGTTTTTTGTACTGCCTGAACTGATTTGCTCCGTCGTCGAGGAATTTTCTCTCCCCGGTGATAAGATACCGCCGACACAGAAAGGGTACGCTCATGTAAAGGTCGTCCAGCCACAGGGTGTCGTTGTGGAAGCTGTGGAGTTGATTTTTTCTGTAAAACGCGCCGTTCTTCAATCGCGGCTGGCGGTTTTCTATGTAATCGGATATATAATCGCAGATCTTTCCGGTATTTTTCACCCCAAGGGAGAGGGCCGCTTCCTCCGTCAACGCTCCAAAGGCCCCGCAGTCGTCAAGGCTGTCGATACTGCACAAAAGGTTGTGTAGACTGGCCGCGCCGCCGTGAGCATCTCTATCCCAAAGGGCGTAGTCAAAGGTCTGGAGGCACCGTTCCACATGGGCGGCCACGTAAGCCTTTATTTCCCGATCCTCTAAAAGCTGTCCCAGCCGCAGCAGGCCGTAAAGCGTAACGCCCAGCGGATAGCTCCAGCGGCCAAAGCTCCCCTCTCCGTAGTAGGGGCGGAGCCAAAGATCCTTTTCTCTAAAACGCCAGTATGTCCCCTCGGTGGGCTGGGCGAAAAGGTCGCCCTCATGCTCCTCCCTCAGGGGCCAAAGGCCCAGCCATGCCCCGTGGCCTTCTATGCCGAATAGGTTTACATAATTGTCATCGGGTGGGAACTCAACCCTGTCCTTTCGCACGGCCACCGGGCCGTCGCCGGTCGAAGCCATAAACAAAGCGTACTCCCCCGGCCCAAGCTCCTCGCTTACAGGTTCAGGCTCCGGCAGCCACTGTCCGCCGCACAGCCTGTACTGGCAGCCCTCCATATCGGGAGCGTCGGGCCGCATAAAGACGTAGTCCCACTTTCCCAGCCAGGTGCCAAAAACGCAGCCAAAGCCCAGCGGCGACTTTACCATCTCCAACTCCAGCAGGTTGTCGCCAGCCCGCATATGTATGTCCACACGGTTGTCGATGTGGTTATTTCGTTCGTTAAAAATGTTCGAGCGAAAGACCACAGCTCCGTTGACCTTGACCGTCGTCGGGCCGAGCAGGGTTACGGAAAGGCCGACCACCTCGTTCCCCGCCGCTCTGTAAAGGCAGCGCGCGAAAGCGGTATCTCCCATTTTCGCCTGCGGGAACAGCATATCCATGTCCGCCCGGTAGCGGTAATCCGGCCCGCGGCGGATGCCTCCGTCATAAAACGGCCGCATACTGAGAGGCCGGGGAGGATTGTCGTCCATAAATTTCCGAGCGACAACTCTCGCCCGCTCAATTATGTCCATTTCATCACCTCATGATAATATAATATCGTAAAATCCGCAGGTTTCCAATATGTATTTGTTAAAAAAATATATGTTTTTGTGACATTTGTATTGACTTATTTTAAAGCGGGGTGTATACTGAAATATAGGAGGGACCCGCCGTGAGAAATACCATTGTAAACCGTTTTCGGGATTTTGTGGACTTCAATGTTATACAGTACGGTCACGAGGACTGTCGTCCAAACTATTCCATAGGCAACTTTGTGCGGTCAAATCACCTGATACACTACGTTCACCGGGGGCGGGGCTTTTACCGTATGAACGGTAAGGAGTATGCTCTTGGCCCGGGAGACGCCTTTATTATATATCCCAAGGATGTGACATATTACCAGGCTGACGGTCAGGACCCCTGGGAATACTCCTGGGTTGAATTTTCCGGCGCGGCGGTGGAGGGGTATCTGCGTTCCGCCGACTTTTCACGGGAAATGCCCGTTGTCCGGGGAAGCTCCGCCGGAAAGGCCATGCTCCGGCTCACGGAAACCGAGACTCTCAATCCCTATGAGCTTTATTGCCGACTGATGGAGGCGCTGGCCGCCTTTGTGACCCGCAGTCCTCAACCTGGCCCCATGGCCGAGGACTATGTAAAATACGCTCTCAACTATATCCACACCGTCCACTACCACGGAGCCATATCGGTCAATGATCTCAGCGCCTACGTGGGAGTCAACCGCAGCTATCTGTGCCGTCTGTTCAAGGAGAAGCTGGGCGTTTCTCCCAAGCAGTATATTAAGACCTACCGCATGAACAACGCCGCCCGGCTCCTTGCGGAAACAAATCTGTCCGTGGGACAAATAGCCCAGTCCTCGGGCTACGAGGATCAGTTGTATTTTTCCACGGCCTTTAGGGAGTTTTTTGGTCACAGTCCCAGCGAACACCGGCGTATGGCCGCGGGCAAGAAAAAATAGCCGCTGGGGCTGTAAAAATTGCAGATCGTTCAAGGGCCGAAAGCCTTAGTTTAAGGCAAATTAAGTATTATATGATCAGTCATTAAAAATAAAATAATTTATTAATGTAGAAAATTCGCCCTTAGGAGCGAATTTTCTCATTTTATGCCCTTGAACTACAAACGAAAATCACCGCTCGGCGGCGTCGGAGCAAAGCC
>CANQKL010000129.1 GCA_947624455.1 uncultured Clostridia bacterium | reverse complement strand
CCGTCCCAGAGGCTTTTCAGCCCATCGAACAGGCCCGTGAAGGCGGAGACTATGCCGCTCCAAATGGCGCTGATCAGGTCCGCGCCGACCTGCAGCCAGTCGATGGAGAAAATGGCCTCGATGATGGAGCCGAATATGGCGGGTATCTGCCCGATCAGGCTCCCGGCTGCGGTCAAGAGGCCACTCAATAGGGCCCCGATGATCTGGCCGCCGGTCGAAATGATGGACGGCAGGTTGGCGGCTATGCCCTGTATCAATCCGACGACCAGGGCGATTCCGCCCTGTATGATCGACGGCAGGGCTGCGACCAGCCCCTGTAGGAACGAGAGGGCCACGGCTCCGGCCTGCTGTATCAACGCGGGCAGGGCCGCGAGGATGCCGTTGGCCACGTTCAAGACCATCTCGACGCCGGAAGTCACCAGGAACTGCGCTCCGGCCAAGAGGCCCTGTAGCAGCCCGGCGATCAGCTGCAAACCTGCCGAGACCAGCTGCGGGGCCTGCGACAAGATGGCCTGCGCCACGCTGAACACGGCGTTCAATCCGGCCACTATGAGGGACGGGGCTGCCTGGGCCAGTCCGAGGGCAAGCTGAATGAGCAGCTGCGCTCCCAGGCTTGCGAAGGTCGGGGCCATAGCGGCGATCCCGTTCAACATCTGGAGGGCGGTCTGCACCACCGTGGTGATGATGGTCGGGGCCTGGCTGATCAGGCCCTGCATGAAGTACAGAAGCAGGGTCCCGCCGGTGGTCCAGAACTGGCCATAATAGCGGGTGAAGCCGGTTATAAGCTGGGATATGAGGTTCGCTCCGGCCTCTCCCAGCGCCGGGGCGTTGGCCTGCAGCCCGGAGAAAAGGCCGTCGCTGATCGTGAACACGATGTCGAGGAAGCTGGAGGCGTAGCCGGAAAGCTCCAGCAGGCTCTCACTCATTACGGTGCCGAGGGTCTGCGCCATGCCGGAGAAGCCGCCCTCTTGCAGCGCGTCGGACAGCTTGTATATTTCCTGTGTTCCAAACTGCGTGAGATCCCGGAGCGGCTGCTGCAGGTGCTTGTATATTTTTATTCCGGCGTCCTGTAGGGCGCTTTGGAATATGGCCATATCGCCGTTGAGGTTGTCGAGCTTTGTGGCCGCCATGGTCTCCAGGGCCCCGTTGGCGTTGTAGAGCTCTGTCTCCAGCTGCTGCCACTCCGATATGCCTTCCTCATTGGTGGTGTTGAGGCCGGACATAAGATCGTTCAGGGCGTCGACGTGGGTCTTGCCGCCTATGGCCGCCAGGGCGGCGTTGCGTTCTTCCTCGGTGCAGCCCTGCAGGGCGGTGTTCAAATTCTGGAGGGTGGCCTCCAGTCCTATGAAGTTACCCTCGGAATCGAACGCGGAGACGCCGAGCTTTTCCATCATGGTCCCGGCCTTGCCGGTGCCTGTGGTAAGGTTCACCATAATGGCGTTCAGGGCGGTGCCTGCCTCCGAGCCCTTTATGCCTCGGTTGGCCAGGACGCCCAGCGCCGTGGCGGATTCTTCGAGGGGGATATTCAGGTTTTTCATGGTGCCGCCCACGCCGAGGTATGCTTCCATCAGCTGCTGGGCGGTCTGGTTGCTTTTATTGTTGGCCTTTGCTGCTATGTCCAAATATCCGGCGAGGCCGTCCACCTCCACGCCCAGGGCGGACATAGAATCCGTTACCAGGTCGGACGTTGTGGCCAGGTCCAGGCCGGTGGCCTCCGACAGCCGGAGGACCGAGGGCAGGCCCGCGATGGAATCCTCCACGCTCCAGCCCGCCAGGCTCATGTACTCCAAAGCGGCGGCGCTCTCCGCTGCCGTCTTGGATGTGGTGCGGCCCATTTCCAGGGCTGCTGCCTCTAGGGCGTTGTACTGTTCTTCCGTTGCACCAGCGGTGGCCGCCACGGAATCCATGGCGGCCTCGAACTCTCGCCCGGTGTTTACGCTGGCCACGCCGACGCCAGCGACGGCGGCTGCGGTAGCGGTGAAACCTGCGGCGGCGATCTTGACGCTGGAGCCGATGGTCCGTCCCATGGAGCCCAGGGCGGACATACTCTTGGACGCCTGGGAGATCGCGGCGGTGAAGCTGCTGTCCAGCTTGCCCGCGATCTTGACGGCGAGTTTATACTCTTTTCCTCCGCCTCCTGCCAATGATCTGTGTCGCCTCCTTTGCGGTCTCTGTCAGTTCCCTCATGGGCAGGCGCAGAAAATAGTCCACGCCTGCCCGCAGGATGATGGAGAGGTGCAGGCACAGCCTGCGATACTCCGGCCCATCTCCGGGCGTCAGTCCTCTCCGAAAAAATAGTTGGTCACGCGGTTCTTCACCTTGACCGCGTCCCGCACAGGCAGCTGCCGGAAGAACTCAACGGGGAGCCCGGTGGCACGGCTGGCAATGAACAGGGCGTATTCGATGGTGATCTCCTGCGTGGGGGCCAGGTTGCCCTTGCGGGTCAGGTAGTTGCTGGCGGCGATCATATCCTCCGCCGTCAGGGTCTCCAGGCCGGACAGGTCCAGCGTGGTGAAGGTCTTTCCCTCAAAGGTGTAGGGCTTTTTGAACTCTACGACCAGGGCGTCGTCTTCCTCCGGTTCCGGGGCCGGGGCGGGGACGATGGTGGGGGAAAATTCGCTCTCGGCCACGGTGGCCGGGTTCTTTTCTTTCTCCATGTCCTGCCCTCCCTATTAGGTCAGCTTGCGGACGCCAGCCAGCAGGTCGACGCCGTTCACCTTGAACACGCCGTTGAGCTTGTCCAGCTCGAACTTGCTCTTGCCGTCCATCTCGATCAGCAGATAGGTGGTCTCAATGGTGATAGAGCTGTCCATGGCTCCGGCCTGCTTCACGGTGCCGAGGGCGATCTTTTTGCAGGTGCCCCGGTAGACCACGCGCATGCCGATGTAGCGGACGGCCCCGGTCAGAGGGTCCTTCATCTGGATAGCGCCCCGCAGCATGAGCTCCACGGCGCTGGACGGGCTGATCAGGCTGAAATAGTCCTGATCGGCCACGCGGAAGGGGATTTCCTGCTCGATGGTCCCGTAGTGGCCAGCGACGGGGGTCTCGTAGGTGCCGAGGATGCCCGCCCCGCTGATTTCAGCGGTGATGGCTTCCAGATCGGGCATGGCGACCTCTCCGGAGACGCCCACGAGCTTGCTGCCCCGGTTATACATGTTGAAGTCGTGAATGACTTCGGGGATTCCAGCAATAGCCATGATCAGTTACCTCCGTTCAGAGCCGCTCGGAGGGCGTCCGGGTCGAACTCAAAGATGTTGAGAATATCCTCCGCCGGGGTGTAGGGGGCCAGGTGGTGGTGGAAGGTCAGCTTCCCGTTCAGAAGGTCGGTCACGCTGTTCTCGGCCTCATTGAACTGGATATAGTCCGCTGCGCACTTGCCGGAGGCGACGTAGGAGTTGCCCTCGATGTTGGCGCTGTCCACGATGGTCTCAATCAGGCGGCGGTCTGCGGGGTTGTCGACCTTCTGGAAGAAGGTCAGGATAAAGCCGTTCTCACGCCAGGTGAAATACCGGCGGCAGCAGAACCAGCGGTCCTTCGGGTCGGTCACGGCGGGATATGCGGCGGTGTTGTTGCCCCAGGTCCGCCAGCCGTTGACGTTGATGAAGGTGCTCACTCCGAAGCTGTTCACGGTGTTGGCCTGGGTCTGGTCCAGCAGCACCTCGGTGCCATCCTCCAGGACGGTGCCGGTAATGCCTGCGGCCTTGTTGGAGGGGGACAGGCTGGGCACGTCGTCATTGTTGGCGTCGGTGTAGGCGGTCAGGGCTGCCTGGAACGCGGAGGCCCACATCACCATGCTGCCGATCTGGACGCAGGGCCACAGGGCCATGACGTGAGGGCTGGAAACGCCCGCCTTTTCCTTGTGGGTCTTCACGTCGGTGTAGGCGGTGCAGCCGTCGGCGGTGCTGTCGATGTCGATGTAGCTCTCCGCCCGGAAGTAGCCGTTGATTTCCTCGCACTTTGCCGCCAGTACCACGCCCACGTCCGGGTCGTGGCTCCAGCCGGGGGCGATCAGCAGGCCGGGGGTCATGCCGGTCTTGGGGTAGACCTGCCGGAGCACTTCGAGGCCCTTCTCGGTGCCGCCGGAGCTGGTGCCGATGATGTCGGTGGCCTTAACGGCGTCCGGGTCGATGGAATCGCTCTCCACCTTGACGCTCTGTTCTTTGGCGGCGGTGCCGGTGGGCAGCAGGGTAACGACCAGCTTTCCGGCGTCATTGAAGGACAGGATGTAGTCGGTGCCCTCGGTGAAGTCGGTTTCCTCCTCCACCTTTTTGACCTTGACGGTGTCCAGCAGGACGCCGTCCAGGTCGGTGACGGCTTCCAGGTTCACCACGCTCACGGTGGCTGCGTCATTCGTCTTTTTGTGGCTGCGGGGGTCCAGCACGTTGACGAAGATAACGGGGGCCACGCCCACCAGCTTGAAGCTGGCATACATGGACTGGCAGAGGGTGTACTTTTTGAAGTCGTCGGAGTAGCCCAGCTTGGAGACGGCTTCCTCCCAGCTGTAGGCCAGGACGGGCGTGTTGGTCACGCTGTAGGGGTCAGCGGCCTGGTTGATGGGTGCGGTGCCGAACACGACCTGGAGGCCAGCGGTCCCGGTCACGGGGGCCAGAACGCTGGTAGGCTGTTCAAGCGTGCGCACGCCGTGCTGATATGCCATGGTTATTTCGCTCCTTTCAGTTTTGCGCTGTAGGCCAGCGCCTTTGTGTATAGGGTAGAGAATGCGCCCGCTCCGGCTCTGATCTGTCCCATGGCCTCGGACACCTGCCCGAGCGGGACGCAGAGCCCGGCCAGAAACGGGGCGTCTGCCGCTGCCGCCTGGAGGGCCGCCGGGGGCCCGTCATAGACGGTATTGCGGGCGGCCACGCCGACTATGGTGGGGCCGATATACATGGTTTTCATACGAGATCGCTCCATTCCCTGCGGGGGGCCGGAACCTTGAATACCAGGTTCGCGGCTCCGAAAAAGTAAGGGTAGCTTTCCTCATCCTGGAGGACCCAGTTAAACGGGTCTTCAAAGACGAACTGCCCGGCCAGCAGCGGGGTTTCCTCA
>CANQKL010000128.1 GCA_947624455.1 uncultured Clostridia bacterium | reverse complement strand
GAATCTGCCCGAACCATAGCCCAGGGCCTTGGCCTCGTTGGTTGCCGCAAAAAGCTCCCTTATATCCCCGAAAACCCCGGTGTAGGTGGCGGGATTGGATCGAGGGGTGCGTCCTATGGGCGACTGATCTATATTGACGACCTTGTCCAGATTTTCAATTCCCTCCATGGCGGAGTGTTTGCCGGGAGTGACGTGACTGTGGTTAAGGTCCCGGCTCAGGCGTTTGCATATCACCTCGTTGATTAGCGAGCTTTTGCCGCTGCCGCTGACGCCTGTGACGCAGACGAACTGCCCCAAAGGTATGCTCACGTCGAGGTTTTTCAGATTGTTTTCCGCCGCGCCTCTGACCGTGAGCCAACGGTCGGTCAGGGGCCGCCGCGCCGCGGGAATCTCAATGCGCTTTCTCCCGCTGAGGTAGTCGCCGGTCAGGGATGCCGGAGCGTTCTTTATATCCTCCACGCTGCCAGCGGCCACTATCTCTCCCCCGTGAATACCGGCTCCGGGGCCGACGTCCACAATGTAGTCGGCGGCGTACATGGTGTCCTCGTCGTGTTCGACCACTATGAGAGTATTCCCCAGGTCGCGGAGGTTTTTAAGCGCGTTCAGGAGCTTGTTGTTGTCCCTCTGGTGAAGGCCGATGCTGGGTTCGTCAAGAATATACAAAACCCCCACAAGACCCGAACCTATCTGGGTCGCCAGCCGTATGCGCTGGGCCTCGCCGCCAGAAAGGGTGCCGGCGCTGCGGGAAAGGGTCAGATAGTCCAGCCCCACGTTTTTGAGGAAGCCCAGCCTGGCGTTTATCTCCTTTAATATCTGTTCGGCGATGATGGCGTCGTTTTTCCCGAACTTAAGACCCTGAAAGAATTTCAACTCCTGAACCACGTCCATGGAGCATACCTCGTCAATGTTTTTGCCGCCCACGGTGACGGCAAGGCTTTCCTTTCTCAGCCGCTTGCCGTGACAGACATGACATTCGCTCTCACGCATAAGGGGTTCTATGTCCATTTTGGCCCATTCGCTGTCAGTCTGGTTATACCTGCGCTGGAGGTTGTTCACCAGTCCCTCAAAGGGGGCGCGCTGACGGTGGAGCTTGCCGTTACGATAAAATTCCAGATCTAACGGCTCTCCCTTGGTGCCGAAGAGGAAGAGGTTGATTACCTCTTTGGGCAAGGTTTTTATCGGCACGTCCAGCCGGAAATTGTATTTTTTTGCCATGGCCTTATAGTAGACATTGGCGACGCTGTCCTCCTTGTCCGCCGCCCGCCAGCCGCTGACGGCGAAAGCTCCCTCCAGCACGGACAGCTCGTCGCTGATGATGACCAGCTCCGGATCCACTCGCTTGAGGCTGCCAATGCCGCCGCACTGGGGGCAGGCGCCAAAGGGGCTGTTAAAAGAAAAGGTTCGCGGCGACAGCTCGTCTATGCTGATGCCGCAGTCCGGGCAGGCGTAATTTTGGGAAAAGGTCAGCTCCTCCTCGCCGTTCAGGACAATTACCGTTCCTTCGCTCAAATGGAGGGCCAGCTCCAGGGAATCGGTCAGACGCTTTCGTATGTCAGGGCGGACCACAAGGCGGTCAATGACTATCTCGATATTGTGCTTCTTATTCTTTTCAAGGGCTATTTCCTCCGTAAGCTCGTAGAGGTGGCCATCGACCCTCACCCGAACGTAGCCGCTCTTTTTCGCGTCCTCAAAAATTTTGACGTGTTCGCCCTTTTTTGCCCTGACTACCGGCGCAAGAATGTGGAGGCGGCTCCCCTCGTCAAGGGAAAGTATCTGATCCACTATCTGATCCACTGACTGCTGCTTTATCTCTCTGCCGCACTTGGGACAGTGGGGTATGCCGACCCGGGCGAAAAGCAGGCGCAGATAATCGTATATCTCCGTCACCGTACCCACTGTGGATCGGGGATTTTTATTGGTGGTCTTTTGGTCGATGCTGATGGCCGGGCTTAGGCCGCCGATATATTCCACGTCGGGCTTCTCCATCTGGCCCAGAAACATCCGGGCATAGGCGGACAGCGACTCCACATACCGCCGCTGTCCCTCGGCGTAAATGGTGTCAAAGGCCAAAGAGGTCTTGCCGCTGCCGCTGACGCCGGTAAATACCACCAGCTTGTCACGGGGTATTTCCAGGCTTACGTTTTTAAGATTATTTTCCTTTGCGCCTTTGATAATGAGCTTATTTTCCTTCACTTGTTTTCACCCTTTATTTTCACCTTTTAATCTTTTTATCTTGTCGCGAAGCTTGGCCGCGTCCTCAAAGCGCAGCTCCTGAGCGGCCTGCTGCATCTCGTTCGTGAGTTTGGCAATGACGTAGGCGACGTCAGCCTTTTCTTCCTTTTCCTCTCCAGGCTTGACGGCGGCGATAACGTCGCCGACCGCCTTTTTGATACCCTGGGGAGTGATGCCGTGATCCTTGTTATACTTATCCTGAATTTCACGGCGGCGGTTTGTCTCGCCGATGGCCCGTTTCATCGAATCGGTCTCGGCGTCGGCGTACATTATGACCCGGCCGTTGACGTTGCGGGCGGCGCGGCCAATGGTCTGTATCAGCGAAGTCTCGCTGCGCAGGAAGCCCTCCTTGTCCGCGTCCAGGATCGCCACCAGCGATACCTCCGGCAGGTCAAGGCCCTCCCGCAAAAGATTTATGCCCACCAGCACATCGAACACGCCCAAGCGCAGATCCCGAACTATCTCCATTCGCTCCAGCGTCTCCACGTCGGAGTGCATATACTTTACCTTTACCCCCATGGTTCGAAGGTAATCCGTGAGATCCTCGGCCATTTTTTTGGTGAGCGTCGTAACCAGCACCCGCTCCTTTCGGTCGGCCCGGGTGTATATCTCCCCCAGAAGGTCGTCTATCTGGCCCTTTACCGGACGGACGATTATCTCGGGATCCAGCAGTCCCGTGGGCCTTATCACCTGCTGGGCAATGTTTTTGGACAGGCCCCGCTCATACTCAGCCGGAGTGGCGCTGACATAAATGGCCTGATTGAGCCGCTGATTGAACTCCTCGAAGTTCAGGGGCCGGTTGTCCAGCGCGGAGGGCAGGCGAAAGCCGTAGTCCACCAGATTTTGCTTGCGGCTGCGGTCGCCGTTGTACATGGCCCGAAGCTGGGGTATTGTTACGTGGCTCTCGTCCACCACCAGCAGGAAATCCTTGGGAAAGTAGTCCAATAGAGTATAGGGGGCGCTGCCGGCGGGGCGGCCGCTGATGTGGCGGCTGTAGTTCTCGATACCGCTGCAATAGCCCACCTCCCTCATCATCTCTATGTCGTAATTGGTACGCTCCTCAAGACGCTGAGCCTCCACCAGCTTGTTGTTGGCCCTCAGCTCACGAAGCCTCTCCTCCAGCTCGCACTGTATACCGTAAATAGCGGCCTCAAGCTTGTCGTTGGTGGTGACGTAGTGTGAGGCGGGGAAGATCGCCACATGGCTCCTCGTCCCCAAAATTTCGCCGGTGAGGGAGTCGATCTCTGTTATACGATCTATCTCGTCCCCGAAAAACTCCACACGGATAGCGTTTTTTTCGGTGTTGGCGGGGATTATCTCCAGCACGTCGCCGTGGACGCGGAACTTGCCGCGGACGAAGTTGATGTCGTTGCGCTGATACTGCATCTCGATGAGACGGGCGATGACCTCGTCCCGGTCTTTCACCATGCCCGGCCGCAGGGACAGCAGCATATCCCTGTAATCGTTTGGGTCGCCGAGGCCGTAAATGCAGCTCACCGAGGCCACGACTATCACGTCCCTCCGCTCGAAGAGGGCGCTGGTGGCGCTGTGGCGGAGCTTATCTATCTCCTCGTTAGTTTGAGCGTCCTTTTCGATATAGGTGTCGCTGGCGGCGATATATGCCTCTGGCTGGTAATAGTCATAGAAGCTCACGAAATACTCCACCGCGTTGTTGGGGAAAAATTCCTTCAGCTCGCTGCACAGCTGAGCCGCCAAAGTCTTGTTGTGCGCCAGAACCAAAGTGGGCTTTTTATACTGTTCAATAACGTTCGCCACGGTAAAGGTCTTGCCGCTGCCGGTGACGCCCAGCAGAGTTTGAGCGGCGTAGCCGTTTTTGAGGCCCTTGACCAGGCTTTCGATGGCCTGGGGCTGATCGCCGGTCGGTTTATAGTCGGAAACCAATTTAAAATCCATTTTATCACATCCGATTTTTTTAAAATTAGGAATATCGCAACATCAACGACAAATAATGTAATCACCACATAAATATTCCTAAATCCTAATTCCTAATCCCCAGCGGACACACTCTCATGCACACGCCGCAGACGGCTCCCCGGCCTATGCTTTGAAATTCCTTTTTCATATATTCGCTGCAAGCCCTGGCGTCGAAGATCTCATGCCGCTCCATGCCGGGGACATAATTCACGCCCCGGATAGCCGCGGCCCCGCAGCTCTCAGCGCAAATATTGCAGCCGCCGCACTGATCTCGGTACTCCCAGTCGGTTACGGGCAGAGGGGCGTCGGTGAAAACCGTCCCCAGCCGCACCCTCGGCCCAAAATTATATGACAGGAACAGGGCGCTTTTTCCTATGCTGCCAAGGCCGGCCCTGACAGCGCATTTCTTGTGGCTGAACCGACCGGCGTACTCGCCTACGGACTGGCTGGCGGGGATCGCCGCCGCCCGGCAGCCTTCCGCGTTAAGCAGCAGCGCCAGCTTTTCCGCCGCCCGGTCGATGTAGGCGTTCACCGTCCTGTAATGGTGGAAATAGGTCTTAGTGGGCTGGCCGCATATTTCGTCCACCACCGTATCCGACAGTCGGACTACAAGACTGACGGCGTATTCCAGCCCCTCAAAGGGCGTGTCTGGATTTTGGGAAAAGCCTATCTCAGAAATCAGCTCCTCTTTCAGCAGCCGTCTGATTTTTTCCGCAATATTTTCGTCCATGACTTGTCCCTCCCTTTGTTCCTTGAACTTATATTATACCACATTATTGGTTTAATTGCAACATATATAGAGAAAATAAAGAAAAAATCCGCCGAGGCGGATTTTGAGCGCTGACAAACCCCATGCACTATGGGGAAAGCTCGAAAGGGAACT